>JABDNC010000274.1 GCA_013001165.1 Erythrobacter sp. | reverse complement strand
AGCGTGCGGACGGTGGCTTCGCCGATCCCTGCGGTGGCTCCGGTGACGAAAGCGGTCTTCATCCGCGAAGCTCCGCGCCCTGCTTGGCAGCGCCTGCGACGACCTTGTCCGAGATCGCCTTGATCTCCTCGTCGGTGAAGCTCTTCTCGCCCGGCTGAAGCACGACTTCGACCGCGACCGACTTTTTGCCCTCGGGCACGCCCTGTCCGGCAAAGACGTCGAACACGCGGGCGTCGACGATGGTCTTTTTGTCCGCGCCGCGCACCGCCTTCACCAGATCGCCAGCGGCGAGATTGGAAGGCACGAGAAATGCGAAGTCGCGGGTGATCGCCTGTAATGCGGGCGGCGAATAGGCCGAACGGGCAAAGCCGCCGCCCTTCTTCGCAGGAATCGCATCGAGGAAAATCTCGACCGCCATTACCGGCCCGTCGATATCGAAAGCCTTCAGCGTGTTGGGATGCAGCGCGCCGAAACGAGCGAGCACGTTCTTGGGACCAAGGCGCAGCGTGGCCGACTGGCCCGGGTGGAACTGGTCGCCAGCCTCGCCCATCACCATCAGGTTTCCGACCGGCGCACCGGCGGCTTCGAGCAGCGCCCTGGCTTCGGCCTTGGCGTCATAGGCATCGAAATTCGACGCCTTGCCGCTGTCCCAGCCGCGCGGGGTCTTTTCGCCCGATAGCACCACGCCGAGCGTCGGCTTTTCGTCACTCGCGCCATTTGCCCCTCGAAAATAGCGGCGGCCGATTTCGAACAGCCGCGCACCGTCGGCACCGCGGTCGGCATTGCGTTTGGCAGCCGAGAGCAGGCCCGGGATGAGCGAGGGGCGCATGGCCTTCATGTCTTCGCTGATCGGGTTGTCGAGCACCCAGAGCTGCGCACCATCAGCGAAGTGTTCTGCCTCGGAGGTCGGCAGGAAGGACCAGGTGATCGCTTCGTTGAGACCGCGTGCGGCAGCGGCGCGGCGCAGCTTGCGCTCGGCCTGCTGGAGCGGCGTGGCCGTCGGCAGCGCGACGCCGGGGCGGCGCGGCAGCGGCTTGCTTTCGACCTCGTCGATGCCGTGAATGCGCACGACCTCTTCGACAAGATCGGCAGGGCCTTCGATGTCGTGACGACGCGGCGGACAGGTGACCGTCCAATCATCGCCGACCGTAAAGTCGAGCGAAGTCAGGATGGCGCGCTGCTCTTCCTGCGGGACAGCAAGGCCGCCGAGCCGTTCGGTGAGGCGCGGGTCGAACTTGATCGTCAGCGCACTCACTGGCGGCGTGCCTGCGCGCACGACCTCGGTCGGCTCGCCGCCGCAGGTCTTGGTGATCAGACTGGTAAGGATCGCGAGACCATCGTCCAGATATTCCGGATCGACGCCGCGCTCGAACCGAGTGCGAGCATCCGAAGCAAGGCCCAGCTTGCGGCCCGTCACGCCGATGCGCTCGGGATCGAAATAGGCGATCTCGAGCAGGATATCGGTGGTGGTCTCGGTCGCCCCCGAATGCTCGCCGCCCATGATCCCGGCGATATCGTGCACGCCATTGTCGTCGGCGATCACGGTCATCGTGTCGTCGAGCGAATAGGTCTTTTCGTTCAGCGCCTCGACCTTCTCGCCGTTTGTCGCACGGCGAGCGACCACCGCGCCCGAAAGCTTGGCGAGGTCGTAAACGTGTGCCGGACGCCCGAAGGCGAGCATCAGATAGTTGGTCGCATCGACCAGTGCCGAGATCGGGCGCTGGCCTGCCGCGATCAGGCGGCGCTGCATCCACTCGGGCGAAGGCTTGGTGTTGTCGACACCGCGAATGACGCGGCCGTAGAACGCCGGGCAGCCTTCCGGATCGTCGGTGCGGATCTCGACCGGACACTCACCCGAAGCCGCGATGGCCGAAGCTTCGACCGGCTTGAAGGCGCCGAGGCCAGCGGCCGCGAGATCGCGCGCGATGCCCTCGACGCCCATGCAATCGGGGCGGTTCGGCGTTATCGCGACGTCGAAGACGGGCGAGGCATCGTGATATTCGGCGAAGGTCTGGCCAACCGGCGCATCCTCGGGCAGCTCGATGATGCCATCGTGCTCTTCGCCCAGTTCCAGTTCGCGGACCGAGCACATCATGCCGTTCGATTCGACGCCGCGGATCGCGCTCTTGCGCAGTTCCATGCCGTTGGCCGGGACCACCGCGCCGGGCAGGCCCAGCACGCCCTTCATGCCAGCGCGCGCATTGGGCGCGCCGCAGACGACCTGCAACGGATCGCCCTCGCCCGTATCGACGGTGAGCACCTGCAGCTTGTCGGCATCGGGATGCTTGGCCGCGGTCAGCACCTTGGCGATGCGGAAGCCTTCGAGCTTGTCGGCCGGATCCTCGATCCCCTCGACCTCATGGCCGATGCGATTGAGCGCAGCCGCAATGTCCGCCACCGAAGCTTCGGTTTCGAGGAAGTACTTCAGCCATTCGAGCGAGAACTTCATGCTTTCGCTCCCACACCTGCGGAAAGGGTCGGTTGGTCGAAGGGCGAGAAGCCGTAGTGGTCGAGCCAACGCTGGTCGCCGTCGAAGAAGGCGCGCAAATCATCCATCCCGTATTTGAGCATGGCGAGGCGGTCGACGCCCACGCCGAATGCGAAACCCTGCCATTCGTCCGCGTCGAGCCCGGCGAATTCGATTACGCGGCGATTGACCATGCCGCTGCCGAGCAGCTCCATCCAGCCGTGGCCCGGCGCATCGCCGTCACCGCCGAGCACGCGGCGGCCGCCAACGTCCTGCCAGCCGACATCGACTTCGACCGAAGGTTCGGTGAAGGGGAAGTAGGAGGGACGCAGGCGCAGCACGATATCGTCGCGCTCGAAGAAGGCCTTGAGGAAGGTTTCCAGCGTCCACTTGAGGTGGCCGAGGTTGATGTCGCGGTCGATCACGAGGCCTTCGACCTGGTGGAACATCGGCGTGTGGGTCGCGTCGCTGTCGGAGCGATAGACGCGGCCAGGCGCGATGATACGGATCGGCGCGCCCTGCTTCATCATGCTGCGGATCTGCACCGGCGAAGTGTGCGTGCGCAGCAGCATGCGGTTCCCGTCGGCGTCCTTGTCCGGGAAATAGAAGGTGTCGTGCATGGCGCGCGCGGGATGCGTTTCGGCCATGTTGAGCGCGGTGAAATTGTGCCAGTCGTCTTCGATCTCGGGACCGGTGGCGACCGAGAAGCCGAGGTCGGCGAAGATTTCCGCAAGCTCGTCCATTACCTGGCTGACCGGGTGCACGCTGCCCTTGGGCGACTGCGGTTCGGGCAAGGTCAGGTCGAGACGTTCCTCGGCCAGCTTGCGCTCGAGTTCTGCGGCCTCGAAAGCATCCTTCCGGGCAGCGATCGCGTCGGCGACAGCCGTGCGTGCGCCCTGGATCTTGGGCGCCTGTTCCTGCCGCTCTTCGGGCGTCATCTTGCCCAGCGTCTTCATCAGCGCGGAAATGGAGCCCTGTTTGCCCAGGTACTCGATACGCAGCGCTTCGAGGGCATCGGCGTTGTCCGCCTCTTCGATGCGCGCCAGCGCACCTGATTGCAGTGTCACAAGATCGGTCATGAATCTCTCGAGGATTAGGTCCTTTGCGCGCTGCCTCTAGCGGCATAGGCGCGAATCCTAAACCCCCGTTTCCGCTTCCCGGCGACAGAGCAGCGGTTCCGTGTGTGACCGCGGCTTATTTTGCAGGGCTGTCGGGCTCGTGGAGCACCTGCATCGGCGCGCCCGCAGCCTCCATCCTTCCCTTGGCTGCAGCCGACAGGACGGGGTGATCGAGCAGCGAATATTCGCGCGGCGTCATGTGCATGAAGAACTTGAAATCGCGCACGAAATGGGCCTGGTCGTGATAATGCTGGTCGATCGCTTCGATCCACTTCATCGAAGGGTCGAGCATGAATTGCGAAAGGCTGCGCAGGAAGCGCTGGCGCCGCAGGAGCAATTGGGGCGGGAAACCGAAAAACTCGCCGCAGAAGCGCTCCAGCGTTCGCGCATTCATCCCGGTCGCTGCCGCGAGGTCGGATACTGCGTGGCAAGCGGGATCGAGCAGCGCCTTCTGGACCATGACGATATCGTCCTCCCGGCGCGCCTCGGTTTCGAGCAGCGCAGCGAACAGGGACGCGAGATAGGCAGCACCTGACGCAAGATCGTCACCCGTCTTTGCCAGCCCGCCAAGCGCGCCTGCCACCGGTACCCGCGTAAGGTCGGATGAAAGCTCGGTGACCTTGTCGGCGAGGTCGATGGCTTGCCGGTTTGTAAATCGAGCAAGGCCCAGTGGTAACAGGCCTATACCCCAGCACGCCGCCTCTCGCGCCTCGAACTTGATCGAACTGCTGGTCGGTCCGGTGAGCGTCGCGCGCGGCACGTCGCGCAAGGGTTCCTCTCCGATTCCGGCCTTCATCGACCCGGACATCAAAAGGCGTATGTTGCTCCATTCGGGATGCAGCCAGTCAACCACCGGGCGCCGCGATGAAGCCGATACTTGCATATGATAAAAGGTCGTGACGAAGGGTCGCAGCGGCTCGGGAGGAAGGACAAATTTCAGGTCGACCGGGTGTGACCCGAGCGCTGGCTCGCTCATTCGGGCGCCCTGTCCTTACGCCTGCCGGGCGAGTCGAGCGTCTGGAAAGGCGAGCCCCAGATTTTCTGCCTGCGCTCCATGAATGCACTCAGGACAGGGTGCGGCATGGAGGAATAGTCGGTCGGGCTCATCCGCATGAACGTCTGGAACTCGCGCACGAAATGGGCTTGGTCATGGTAGGTGCCGTCGATAGCCTGGGTCCAGGTCTTCCGGTTGGCGACCATGAACGCGGCAAGGCTGCGCATCATGCGCTGGCGGCGCAGGAGCATGCTCGGAGGGTAGCCGAAGTGCTTCATGCAAAGCCGTTCGAGCGTGCGCACGGTCAAGCCGGCCTGTTCGGCGAACGCCTTCACTTCGCACATCTGCGGATCGACCATGGCCTCTTGCGTGCTGATGATCCGGTTTTCGTCACGCGGAGGGTCGGCGATCTTGCGAAAGAAGTTGCAGACGGCATCGACCTTCTCCTCGTCGCTTAAATGCCGTGCCGAAAAAATTTTCGACAAGGGCCTGAACGGTGCGAAGGCTTCGGTCTTCTGGCCATCATAGGCGCCGTCCGAAAAGTCGCTTGCCGGTCGCTTGACGAAACGCGCCCAGCCCAGGGGCAGCAGGCCGATCCCCCACATCCGCGTCGTCCCGATGGAAAAGCGCACCGATCCGCAGCTCGGCCCGCTGACCATGAATGGCGAGTTGATTACTTCGCCGCTTCCGACATGCTGGACGGTCGGAGGATCGCTTTCGAAGAACCTGAAATTGGACCATTCGGGCTGGAGATAGTCGGTAACGATCTCGCCGGGCGGGAGCCGCACCTCGAGCAGGTAGAAACTTGTGAAGCAGCGGGCGAGGTCGGTTGGCGGCTCGAAAAACCGCACATCGATTTCGGGTTTGACCCGGGATTTGCCAGCCTCCTCCATGCCCCTCTTTTAGCGCGACATGGGGTATTTATCTACTCCCAACGAAAAGCGGGCGCCTTTCCGCTGTGGGAAAGACGCCCGCAAATCATTCGGCGATTGCCGCAGCTTAGGCCGGAAGAGCCTTCTTGGCCTGATCGATGATCGACTTGAAAGCTGCGCCTTCGTTCATAGCCAGGTCCGCCATGACCTTGCGGTCGAGCTCGATGCCGGCAAGCTTGGTGCCGTGCATGAACTGCGAATAGGTCAGGCCTTCCGCGCGGACGGCAGCGTTGATGCGCTGAATCCACAGAGCGCGGAAATTGCGCTTCTTGATCTTGCGGTCGCGGTAAGCGTACTGGCCGGCCTTTTCGACGGCCTGGCGAGCGACGCGGATGGTGTTCTTGCGGCGACCGCGATAGCCCTTGGCCTGGTCTAGGAGCCGCTTGTGCTTCTGGCGCGTGGTGACGCCGCGTTTAATGCGAGGCATATCTAATTCTCCTTAGTTCGCGATCAGTCGAGGCCGTAAGGCGCCCAACTCTTCACTGCTTTCCAGTCCGCTTCGGACAGGACAGTGGTGCCGCGGTTCTGGCGGATATACTTCGCATTGTGGCTGGACAGACGATGGCGCTTTCCAGCGACACCATGCTTGATCTTGCCGGTTGCGGTGATTTTGAAGCGCTTCTTCACACCGCTCTTGGTCTTCAGCTTGGGCATTTTCATCTCCTAATCGGATATCGAGTCAGAGACACGTACAACCAGCCCTGGCAGCCCTTACGGCCAGACCGGCAGATGAATCACGTGTCGGTGAAGGCCGCGCAGATAGCGATTCCCCCGCCAAATGCAAGTCAGAAGTGGGTGACGTAGCCGCCGTCGACGAACAGCGTGTGCCCGGTGATATAAGATGCCGCCTCCGATGCGAGGAAGGCGACCGGTCCTGCGATTTCATGCGGCTGTGCCCAGCGGCCAAGCGATGTGCGGCGCTCCAGATGGTCGGAAATCTCACTGCCGCCGGTAAACCACTGCTCGTTGGCCTCGGTCAGCACGAAACCGGGAGCCACGGCATTCACTGTGATGCCGTCTGCACCCAGTTCGGCAGCGAGCGACCTCGTGACGCCGTCGAGCGCCGCCTTGCTCGCCGTGTAGGCGGCATCGCCGCGCGCGATATGCGAGGCGATCGAGGTGATATTGATGATGCGGCCATACCCGCCCTCGCGCATCAATCGCGCAGCGCGCCGCGCAAGGTCGAAGGGGGCCACGAGGTTTGCATCGAGCAGACGCGCCATATCCTCGCGTCCGATATCCTCGAATCCCCTGCGGTCCCGCTGTCCGACATTGTTGACGAGAATGTCGAGACCGTCTGCCGCGATTTTCTCGAATGCCTCTGCGCAAGCACCATCATCGGTGATGTCGAAAGCGAGAGGCACGGCGCGATCGCCGATCCTTCCCACGGCCTCGCGCAGCGCGGCCTGGTCGCGACCGTTCAGCCAGACCCGCGCGCCTTCTTCGGCAAGCCGTTTGGCGATCTCGAAACCCAGCCCGCGCGCCGCACCGGTGACCAGCGCCGTGCGCCCTGCAAGTGATCCTCCCGAAGTCATGTCAGTGCTCGTAAATCATCTTCACCGTCATGCCACCATCGATATTGAGATGCTGTCCGGTCACGAACCCTGCATCGTGCAGATAGGCGACCGCCTCGGCGATATCCTCTGGCTTGCCGATCCGGCCAGCCGGGTGCTGGTCGCGGTCCTTGTCACGATGGTCGGGATGCGTCCTTGCACCGCTCTTCTGCCAGGGGCCGGTCTCGATCCAGCCCGGCCGGATCGCATTGGAACGGATGTCGGGGCCAAGGCTTACGGCCAGCGAATGGGTGAGCGCATCGAGCCCGCCCTTGGCGGCGGCATAGGCGAAGCTTTCGGGTTCGCTCATCACCGCCCGGGTGGAGGAGATATTCGCGACGCTTGCCGCGCCCGCTTTCTTCAGCAGGGGCAAGGCGGCGCGAGTCACGAGAAACGCCGCAGTCAGGCTCGCATCGATCCACGCCTGCCAGTCGGCGAGTTCCAGTTCGGCCAGCGGCCCCGCATAGGGATCGGCGATGCCGGAATTGTTGACGAGGCAGTCGATGCCGGCACCGCCCAGCCACTCGGCAACGCGCTCGAACGCCTTCGTCACCTCTCCTTCGCGGCCCACGTCGCAGGTCAGGAAGAGGGCTGTCTCGCGCGGCAGGCTATCGCGCAATTCGGCCAGCGCCTCGGCATCGGTGTCGAGCGCGACGACCTTCCAGCCGAGCCCGTGGAAATGCATGACGGTCGCGCGGCCAATGCCGTTCGCGCCGCCGGTGATCAAAATGGTTCTTGTCTCGCTCATGCCAGCCGAACGCGGCAGGCCGGCCGAGGGGTCCGGACGAAAAAGGGGCGGAGCGCCGTGCTGGCGCCCCGCCCCGAATCTTCCGGTTCGAACCGTTGCTTAGAAGCGCACGCCGACCGAAGCGCCGATGTTCGAGCGCTGGAAGTCGAAACCGTAAAGATCGTAGTTCTCGCTGATGCCGAGCTCGAGACGGCCATAGGCGTTTTCGCCGAAGCCATGTTCGTAGCCGAACGCGAAGTTGTAGCCGCCGGCCTTTTCGGTTTCGTCGATGTTGACGGTAAGACCGCTGATCGGATCGAAGAACGGGCCTTCAAGCGTCAGGCTCTGCTGGCTGTAGCCGAGCTTGCCGAAGACAAGGCCGGTATCGCCGGTGGTCAGGCCGACATGGAGGCCGGCAGCCCAGAAGCCGTCGGACGACAGGCACAGCTGGCCGTCGCACGATTCGATGCTCGAAACATCATAGGTGAAGTACGGGCCGACAACGAGGTTGTCGCCAGCAGCGAAATCGTAACCGACTTCACCGCCGAAACCGACGGCATCGCCGAGTTCGTAGATCACGTCGTCTTCGGGATCGCCAATGCGCTCATAGAAGACGCGACCTTCGAAGCGGATACCCGACTTTTCGAGCGAGGCGGGAGCGGGACGCTCGTCTTCGTAACCGTAGTCACCGTCCTGTGCCTGCGCGGCAACAGACATGCAGGCGCCGGCCATTGCCAGCGCGAGAACAATCTTCTTCATAGTAAACTTGACCCTCATACAAATGCCGAGATTTCGGCAGATGCGAAGTCCTAGCCAGGGAAACCTTGCCCTCAAGTTTACAGTGACGCGAATACTACAAATGCCAAGTCACTGTTGCACAATTACGTCAACGCCATTGCCTCGAGCACATCCTCGAGCCGCGCCGGATCGCCGATGGCAAGTGCGCTCCCGTCGCTTTCCGCATGCAGCGGTTCGCCCGACCAGTCACACATCATCCCGCCTGCACCCTCGACCACCGGCACCAGTGCCGCAAAGTCATGGAGCTTGAGGCCGGCTTCGCACACGATGTCGACATGACCGCTCGCGGCGAGGCCGTAATTGTAGCAATCGCCGCCGTAGATGATCTTGCGTTCGGCCACCGCCTTGGCGAGGCCCATGAAGTGATCGGCCTCGTGGTCGGAAAACTGGTGCGGCGTCGTCGTCGCCAGGACGGCATTCGACAATTCGCGGCATGCCGCACTGCGCACCGGCGTGCCGTTGAAGGTCGTTTCGTGGCCCATGCGTCCGGCCCAGCGCTCGCGCCCGATGGGCTGGTCGATGATGCCCAGAACAGGGAAGCCGTCCTGCAGCAAGGCGATCAGCGTGCCGAAAATGGGGCGGCCTGCGATGAAGCTGGTCGTGCCGTCGATCGGATCGAGCACCCACTGGCGCGAGGCGCCTTCGTTGCGTGTGCCATACTCTTCACCGATAATGCCGTCGTCGCTGCGTTCGGCCTCGATGATCTTGCGCATGGCCGCTTCGGCGGCCTGGTCGGCCTCGGTCACGAAGCTGCGGTCGGCCTTCTGTTCCTGCGACCACTCACCCCGATACAGCGGGCGAATGACGTCGCCTGCCGCATCGGCGAGACGATTGGCGAGTTCGAGATCCTTGCGTGAAGCCATGGCAAGCGCCGCTAACAGGCACACTCGCGAGGCACCATAGTTAATTACAGGTGTGCATTTGTCATGGATGAATGTACAAAAGCGACAGGGCAACAGGGAAAGGGCCGAAGTGGCCATTGGCTGACGCGCGATCTCACGGCGAGGAACCGGACAAGCTGGTATCCCACACAGGTCGCACCCGCGACGGCGATCCGCTAGCGTTCAGCCATCTTCCTGCAGACGTGCTCCGGCCCTGGTTCACCTGGTTCAGTGTCAGCGATGCGGACGTTCCTGAAGGCGCAACCATCAACGACGGGATCCTCAACGACCACGCGGTGATCCGGATTATCTTCGGCGGAAGATGGTGGGCCGAAACGCGCGATGGCAAGCAAGTCTACGATCCGGGCGAGAAGGGTATGACCCTCTATTTCGGTCCGCAGACCAAGCTCATGCCGATCGCAGTCGAAGAGCGTGTCAAAGTGCTCACGGTGCATCTGGGACCCGGAGCTGCGGCAAAGCTCGGCGGTCCGCTCCAGCATGAAATGCTCGACAGGATCATCGACCATGACAAGCTGGTCGGTCATGGCTGTCTCAGTTCGCGGTTCGACATGGAAGGCACGCCGCAGGAATGGCTCGGCGCCATACATGTCGAACTGAAAAAGTTCATCGACAAGCGCGGTACGCAGGAACCGGATCCCATCACTCTTGCCTTCGAGCGGCAGCTGCTGATCGACCCATCCTACCCGATGAAGGATTTCGCCGAAGAGCAGGAATGCAGCACCCGCACCGTCGAGCGGATCGTCAAGCGCGACTATGGCATGTCACCCAAGCAGGTCTGCCGCAGGGCGCGGGCTCTCGATATGGCTTCGGCCTTGCTCGGCGTTGCCATGGAAAGCGAAGAGGCCGCCTTGCGTCTGCGCTATTTCGATCAGTCGCACCTGATCCGCGAGATCAAGGCATTCTTCGGCACGACACCGCAAAGCCTCAAAGAGGGCAACCATCCCTTGCTGCGGCTAAATCTCGAAATCAGGCAATCGCGACGGGTCCAGACACTTTCCCTCCTTCCTCCCGGCGTCATCGAACCGTGGCGCGATCCCGAAGCAGAGCCATATTCCGGCGACTAAAGGCCTTCCCGTTTGACAGGGGCGCAGCCCGTCCCGAAAAAGAAACCAGCAGATCTCCTGCCCTTCGGGTCGCGCTGAAGGGGGAACTCCAGATTACCGACGACAACCGCCCCGGATCAAACCGGAATGCAAAGGTAAGAATGTCGGACTCGCTCGTATCCTCGACAGGTTCGACGCCGGACGGATTGCCGCTGTCCTACAGCCGCGCGCCCGCCCCCGATATCGCGCCTTGGGTCCAGTCGCTCGCTGCCATCGACATCGAGACGGCTACCAACGCGCATGAATGTCGCTTCTTCTCGGCCAATCCGTCGATCCGCGTATTCCTGAAGGGCAAGTGGACGGTCGAAACTGCCGACGGCCCGTTCGAGTTCGATACCGCCAGTGGCAGCAGGACCGTCTATTTCGGGCCGCAGACGAAAGCGATGCCTGTCAGGGTCGAGGGCCCGATCCGCTTCCTGCTCCTCCAGTTCCACCCGGGTGCGCCGCCGCTCGACCAGAGTTTGCGGCACGAGCAGATGCTCGACCGGATCGAATGTTTCGATGGAGGCCTGCCCGACGATATCCGACAGGCAGGCTACGGCCCGTCGGAGGACCGCGAGGCGTGGCTCGATCACTTCGAAGGTCATACACGCAGGGTGCTATTCGACCGCGTGACGGATGAGCCGCCCGAACTTGCGCTTGCCACCTACCGCCGCATCCTGACCGATCCCGCTACTGGTGTCGACGAAGTGGCGAGGGATTTCGGGATCAACCGCCGCACGCTGGAGCGGCAGGTCAAGGAAAGCTTCGGCATCAGCCCGAAGAAGGTCATTCGCAGGGCGCGTGCGCTCGACATGGCAGCAGCGCTATTCGGCGTCGCCATGCCGCAGGAAGAGGCCGAGTTCCGCCTGCGCTATTTCGACCAGTCTCACATGACTCGCGAGATCCATGCCTATTTCGGCATGGCACCCGGCGTCCTTTCGCGGCAGGACGCGATCCTGCTGCGCATCGATCTCGAAGTACGCCAGATGCGCCGGCTCGAGGCCATGGGCGAGCTGGGCATCGAACACGTGCCATGGCGCGACCCCGATGCGGAGCCGACATCACGCGATGATTGAAGCCGCAAGGGTTTAGTCGAACAGCGAGCTGACCGAGCTTTCGTCGGCAATGCGGCGCACTGCCTCGCCGATCAGCGGAGCGATGGTGAGGATACGGATTTTTTCCGAATCCTTGGCCGCGTCGGTGGGCTTGATGGAATCGGTAATGACCAGTTCCTTGAGCGCCGAGCCGTCGACACGGGCAACCGCACCGCCCGACAGCACGCCATGCGTGATGTAGGCGGTCACCGAGGCAGCACCTTCATCGAGCAGCGACTGCGCGGCGTTGCACAGCGTGCCGCCAGAATCGATGATGTCGTCGATCATGATGCAGTGGCGGCCCTTCACGTCGCCGATGATGTTCATAACCTCGCTCTCGCCGGGCCGGTCACGGCGCTTGTCGACGATGGCCAGGGGCGCGTTGTCGAGCCGCTTGGCGAGCGCGCGGGCGCGGACCACGCCGCCGACGTCGGGCGAGACGACCATCAGGTCCTTGTCGCCGTAACGCGCCTGGATGTCGGCTGCCATGACCGGCGCGCCGAAGAGGTTGTCGGTCGGGATATCGAAGAAGCCCTGGATCTGACCTGCATGGAGATCCACCGCCAGTACGCGATCTGCTCCGGCTTCGGTGATGAGGTTGGCCACCAGCTTGGCCGAGATCGGCGTGCGCGGGCCGGGCTTCCGGTCTTGGCGGGCATAGCCGAAATAGGGCACCACCGCGGTGATCCGCTTGGCCGAAGCGCGCTTCAGGGCATCGATGCAGATCAGCAGTTCCATGAGATTGTCGTTCGCCGGATAGCTGGTCGACTGGACAACGAAGACATCCTCGCCGCGCACGTTCTCGTGGATTTCGACGAAGATTTCCTCATCGGCGAAGCGGCGCACCTGCGCATCGACAAGCGGCATTTCGAGATAGCCTGCGATCGCACGCGCGAGCGGCAGGTTCGAGTTGGCGGCCATGATTTTCATGTAAGCGAATCCCGTGTCGGCTGGCAGTCACCCCCGCCTAGCGACACGTCATGGGATTGCAACATAGAGGAGCGCGGTTTTTCGCCGGTTTTCGTTCCAAGGAGCGCTTATTCGCCCAGTGGCGGCAAGGGGCAATCCTCCAGCCGCTCAAGCTGTGGCTTGAGGCGCAAGAGCTCATCTGCCTCTCGAACCGTGCGCAGGCTATTGCTTTCGAACGCGACGAGCCAGAACGAGTGGTGGGTCTCCCAGTGCGGATCGTCGATCGCGATCACATCGAGCATGTCATCGAGTTCGAGCCGCTTTGTCCGCCAGCGCACCCGCTGGATCGTCAGCACATACTGCCGGTCGGTCTCGTTCCCGCCCAATGTGTGGACGGAATAGATCGACATGGGCTTAAGGTCGCGCTTTCCCTCCGATGTCAGCATCGCAGTATTAAATGCCTCGAGCTCGTCACGCTCTACCTCGCCCAATTCATCGGTGTAGATCGTCCGGTAGGGATCCAAGGGCGCAGCGAAAGGCTGCCCCTCGATAAAGTCGGCTACGAGACCGGACATCTCGATGCAGGCCAGACGAGCATCATGCGGTCGCGGCGAGCCGACGCTCGTCGCCAGCGCCGCAGTTGCGATCGATCCGGTCAGTAAAAGTGAGGCGAGCGCGAAGCGGGTCATGCCGCTGCAATACGGCGCATGACCTTGCTGGGAAAGTAACAGGTTTTGGCGATCAGCCGACCTTATGCTCGCCCTTGATCCAGCGGACCGTACCCGAGCTTGCACGCATCACGACGCTTTCGGTCGTCATCGTGCCATTGCGACGATATTTCACGCCTTCGAGAAGCGAGCCGCTGGTCACACCCGTGGCTGCAAAGATACAGTCGCCCTTCACAAGGTCGTCACGCGTATAGATGCGGTCGAGGTCCTCGATGCCCCACTTGGCGGCGCGTGCCTTTTCATCATCGTTGCGGAAGACGAGCCGGCCGTTGAACTGTCCGCCGACGCAGCGCAGCGCCGCTGCCGCGAGCACGCCTTCGGGGGCGCCGCCCTGCCCCATGTACATGTCGATCGTGGTGTCTTCGTCGGTAACCGCGATCACGCCGGCGACGTCGCCGTCACCGATCAGCACGACGCCGCAGCCGATGCTGCGCAGCTCGGCGATCAGCTCGGAATGACGCGGGCGGTCAAGCACGCAGACGATGATGTCGGACGGCTTCACGCCCTTGGCCTCTGCCACGGCAGTCACGTTTTCGGTCGGCGTCTTGGCGAGGTCTATAATACCTGCGGGATAGCCCGGACCGACCGCCAGCTTGTCCATGTAGACATCGGGCGCGTTGAGGAGGCAGCCTTCGGCGGCCGCTGCCAGCACGGCGAGCGAGTTCGGGCCGGCCTTCGCCGTAATGGTGGTGCCTTCGAGCGGGTCGAGTGCGATGTCGATCTTCGGGCCACGACCCGGTGCGCCGCCGACCTTCTCGCCGATGAAGAGCATGGGCGCCTCGTCGCGCTCGCCCTCGCCGATGACCACAGTGCCATCCATATAAAGAGTATCGAAGGCCTTGCGCATCGCTTCGACCGCTGCCGCATCGGCGGCCTTCTCGTCTCCGCGACCGATCAGTTTCGATGCCGCAACGGCGGCAGCCTCGGTCACGCGGACCATTTCAAGGACGAGGACGCGGTCGAGCGGATTGTCTGCCGGATCGGTTTCGGGGCGCGAGTTCATTGGTGGTTCAGTCCTCGGAGCGTGTGTGGACAATCGCATGGCGGGCGATGCGTGAATTCGTATGCAAGGCGCCGATAGACGCAGGAGCATTGCATTGTCGAGACATCTGGCGACGGTTTTTACGCTCGCCGTATCGCTCGCGCTTCCGTCCACGGGTCATGCGCAGGACGCAGCCACCGAATGGCAGGACGGCGAACCTCCCGAGACGATCGACATCCTTGCCCAGCCCGTCACCGACGAACCCGAACTCGACCCCGACTGCGTCAGGCTTCAGGAAACCGCCATCCTGTTCGGAGAGATCGTGGTCTGCGCAGAGCGTTCCGGGGACGAGAACCGGCTCTATGACAAGGAGGCTGCCGAACGACGGCACGCCGAGCGCACACAGGGCGCCAAGCCTGTCGATGTCGCCGGACCAGGGATATTCCGCGGGAAGCCCACCATCGGCGGGATGTGCCTTATCCCACCCTGTCCGAAAGACCCGGCGTACATGATCGACTTCGATGAGCTTCCCGATACGCCGGCAGGCTCGGATGCCGACCGGATGGCGCGCGGCCTTGCCCCTCGCGGATATGATCGCAAGGTCGATGGCGCGACCGTGATCGCAGAGGAGCCGGCGCTGCAGGCGAATGCCGACGAACTCGGCCTGCCCCCGCCGCTGGCGGAAGAAGGCGAGGAGATCAGTCCTTCAGGATCGGCATCACCAGAGGAGCCGCAGTAAGGCTTTCCGACCCTTCGAGCAGGGCAAGCGCTTCGGTCACGCAGCGCTCGGGCCCTTCATGGGTGACCATCGCCACCTGAACGTCGCCGCCTTCGGCCGCACGGCCGCGCTGGATGAGGCTCTCGATCGACACGCCCGCGTCGCGCATCGCTGCAGTGATCTCTGCAAGAACGCCCGGACGGTCGGCCAC
>JABDNC010000238.1 GCA_013001165.1 Erythrobacter sp. | reverse complement strand
GCGCATTACGGCGACAGTCCTCACTCCGGAGTTCGATGCCGATGCCAATGCCGATATCACGCGAGCTTTGCGAAAACGGCTGGGCGATAACCTCACGGTCAGTATCGAACAGTTCCGGGTCGGCGCCGACCCGGGAGCCGCCGAACAGGCGGAACTCGCCCGTGCGCGGGCTGCGGAACAGGCCGCGGCGACCGAACGTCAGATTGGCGGAATGATCGACCGCATGGCTGTGGCTGCCGGGGTTTCGCGCGGGGAAGTTATGCTCGACCGCGAGACCCGCCGGATCGCGGCGACCGCAAAGCCCCTGCCGCAGCTAAGCTTGCCGGGATACCGGGAACTCGAAACCCGCGTGACGACGTCCGTGCCCGGCTGGACCGCCAATCTCAGGCCGCCGTTGCTGCAGCTTCCGCGTATAGCGATGGAAGACGGCAAGCCGAGCGAAGCGGGGCAGGCGAGCCTCGAACTCGCAATCTGGGCAGCAGAACGAACCGGGGTGCCCGTGATGGTGCTCGGCAATGCGGAGGATGCGGCCATTGTCGCGAACCTGCTGTCCGACGCCGGTATCGATTCAAGCGTTACGGAGACTGCGGGCAGCGATACCGTAGAGCTTGCCTGGATCACCATGTAGCCTTCGCGCGAAGCTACTCCTTGCGGTGAATTCGTGGCCTCGCGGGGGACGACAAGCCTTGCCCGGCGATGGTTACAGATGTAACGGCATCGCCTGAATCAAGGAGTCCCCCAATGCGCATCGGTTGCCCCAAGGAAATCAAGAACCACGAATATCGCGTCGGCCTCACGCCGGAGAGCGCGAAGGAACTGATCGTTCAGGGCAACGAGGTCTGGATCGAGACGCAGGCAGGCTGCGGTATCGATGCGACAGACGAACAGTACATCGAAGCCGGCGCGCGCATCGTAGACACACCGGACGAGATTTTCGCCGAGTGCGAGATGGTGGTGAAGGTCAAGGAACCGCAGGCGGTCGAACGTGCCAAGCTGCGCGAAGACCAGATCCTCTATACCTACCTCCACCTGGCACCCGATCCCGACCAGACCAAGGACCTTGTCGAGAGCGGCGTCACCGCGATCGCCTATGAGACTGTAACTGGCCCGCGCGGCCAGCTGCCGCTCCTCAAGCCGATGAGCCAGGTTGCCGGTCGTATGAGCGTTCAGGCAGGCGCCACTGCCCTCGAAAAGGCACATGGCGGCCGCGGCGTTCTGCTCGGCGGTGTCCCGGGCGTCATGCCGGGGAAGGTCGTCGTGATCGGGGGCGGCGTGGTCGGTTTTAACGCCGCGCAGATGGCAGCCGGTCTCGGTGCGGATGTCACCATCCTGGATCGCGATCCGGAAGTACTCGAAAAGGTCGGCACGCATTTCGAAACGCGCGCCAGCACCCGCTTTTCCAACGCAGCAAACCTTTACGACGCGGTATGCGGTGCGGACCTTGTGATCGGCGCGGTGCTGATCCCCGGTGCGGCGGCTCCAAAGCTGGTCACGCGCGAGATGCTCAAGGACATGCAGAAGGGCGCAGTGCTCGTCGACGTCGCGATCGACCAGGGCGGTTGCTTCGAGACTTCCAAGCCGACGACCCATGCCGACCCGACCTATATCGTCGACGATATCGTGCATTATTGCGTCGCCAACATGCCCGGAGCCGTGGCGCGCACCAGCACCTATGCGCTGAACAACGTCACCCTGCCGCATGCCTTGCGCATCGCGCGGATGGGTTGGAAGGAAGCTCTCGCTGCCGATGCGCACCTTGCCGAAGGTCTTAACGTCCACAAGGGTGAGGTGACCTACAAGGCCGTGGCCGACGAACTTGGCTACGCGTACCGACCGGTTGCCGACGTCCTCAAGGGATAGAGTTAACCGCCAGGCGTTTTTTCGTAACCTGCTCTTAATTCATAGGAAGTAAGGCGCAGCGATGGGAGTAAACCTCGCCATGGCTGCACCGCGCCTCTTGCGGCTGATTTTGCTCGCTTTTTTGGCGATGCTCTGCGCCATGGTGCCTGCCGCCCACGCTGAGGAGACCGCGCAGACTGCGAAATTTGCGCCCGGTTCCATCTGCCACACTTCGGACAAGGCCGGAACAAGCTATGACAGCCTCTTGGCGGATGGTTCGCGCTGGACCTGCGAAGGTGCCGAATTCGACTGGGAAGCCGAACGCCACTTCATCCGCCACGACCTGACGAGGCTTGCCGATGGCGCGGAGCTCCCGCGCTACGCCGAATTCGATCGTAACGAGTACGAGATGCTGACCGTCATCGCCATCGAGGCGGACGGCAGGCAAAGTTCGATCAGCTACAGCTTTGCCGAAACCCAGCTGGGCTCTTCCAGCCTGAAGTCGATTGTCGCTTTCCCGCAGTCCGCAACGCCGCCGGTGGCAATCGTCATGGTTCTCGACAAGTCGTGGTGGCCCGAGACGCTGGTTGCGGCCAAGCTCGTTTCGGAACCTTCGGTCAAGGCGAAAGCGGGTTTCATCCACCTGCTTGCCGCGTTGCTGTGCGGGCTGTTCCTTGCGCCGATCATTTTCGATCTCGGCTATTTCAGGGCTCTGCGCCAGTCGTTCCCGCTGTTCCATGCGGCCTTTTGCCTCATGGCGGCGATCCAGACCGCTGCCGTGTCGGGCCTGATCCCGCTGCTCATGCCGATTTCCTATTCGGCCGAGCTCGCCATAACCTATTTCACGCTCGACCTGATGATCCTGGCGACGGTCCTGTTCGCCTACAAATTCATCGAGCAGGAATTCATGACTCGCCGCCATAAGGTCATCATGCTGTGTGTTGCGGCAGGTGTCCTCGTCAATGGCGCTGTGCTGACCTTCTTCCCGGACCCCTTCGGTCTTTGGATCGACCGGATTTATTTCGGCGCGCTGTGCACATTGCTGACGGGGTATTTCTACGTCCTGTTTTCGGTTCGCGCAGCCGGTAGCCGGATGGCGCCGTACCTCATCCTCGGATTTGCACCGCTGACTGCAATCGTCCTTTTTCAGGCGGTGACTGTCTTCTTCTTCGAACCGATCACCGTCACAGAGGTCACCTTCGATGAGACCTGGGCGCAGAACTTCGCCTTGCTGTTCGAAGTGGTGGCGACCGCGCTGGCGGTGGCCGACCGGTTCATCTCCATCCGGCGCGAACGCGATCGCGCGCTTGATGCCGCGCGTGCCATGGAGGCGCTGACCGAGCATGACGATCTGACCGGGCTGTTGAACCGCCGTGCGCTCCATTCGCGTTTCCCGGCTCTCGTCCATGACGGTTTCACTGTCATGGCGATCATCGATATCGATCGCTTCAAGGCGATCAACGACGTCCACGGGCATCCTGTAGGCGACACCGTGCTGCGCTATGCCGGGGACACGCTGCGGGGCGGGGCCGATCGCAATCTCGTGGCGTTCAGGATCGGTGGCGAGGAATTCCTGCTGATGCTGCGCGGCAAGGATGCCGCCAAGCGGGCCGAGGCGCGTCGCCGCGCAATCAGCTCGCGTACGCTGGCCGAGATCGAAGGTCTCGACAGCCCGGTCACCGCGAGCATGGGCCTGCTCGATTTCGAAATGCTCGCCGAGCAAGAGGAAGTCGATTTTGGGGCGCTCTATTCGCGCGCCGACCAGCTGCTTTACGAAGCGAAGTGTGCAGGCCGGAACAGGACCTGCTCGGATACGGTCGAGATGTTCGAGGCCGAGACCGCCGCAGGGCGCTCGGCAGCCTGAGCTAGCGGAACGGCTCGAGGACTTCGGACCGTACCCTGACCAGCCGCTGGCTTTCACGGTCGAGCATGGCCCATGTGGTGGCCGCCGAAACGATCACCTTGCCTGCATCATTGCGAAAATCGACCCGGCGGATCGAAGTGGCACCGCGCGGGTCGCCCTCGATCCAGGTCTCGCCGGTTA
The DNA here is from genome assembly GCA_013001165.1 of Erythrobacter sp. GTDB lineage: Bacteria > Pseudomonadota > Alphaproteobacteria > Sphingomonadales > Sphingomonadaceae > Qipengyuania. The sequence goes on along the minus strand of JABDNC010000238.1, from coordinate 5,592 downwards.
CGCTCTCGCCCTCAGACACATTCCCGCGGTAATCGATTTCGTGCCGCGTCACGACCCAGAAGAACTTCTCCGCATCTTCGGGCCGCGCGGTGTCGTTCCAGTGAGCCGTCGCCATGTCCTGGATCCAGCGGACCCAGACCGTATTGTTGACGTGCCCGAGCTCGTCGATGTGCTCGGGCTTGGCCACAAACCTCTGGCTGAAACGCGAGGTCAATTTTCTTACTGTCCTGCCGCTTCGCTGCTTGAAGACAGTCCCATCTGCCACAGGATGAAGGCGTATTCCTCGGCAACTTCGTAGATCGAGGCGAAGCGCCCCGACTTGCCGCCGTGGCCAGCACCCATGTTCGTCTTCAAGAGCAGCTCGTTATCGTCGGTCTTGTATTCGCGCAGCTTGGCGACCCACTTCATCGGCTCCCAATAGGTTACGCGCGGATCGTTGAGACCGGCTGTCACCAGCATCGGCGGATAGTCCTGCTCCACGACCTGGTCATAGGGCGAATAGGACAGGATGTAGGCGAAGGCCTGCTTGCTCTCGATCGGGTTGCCCCATTCCGGCCATTCGCCCGGCGTCAGCGGCAGGTCCTTGTCGAGCATGGTGTTGAGCACGTCGACGAAAGGCACGTGCGCCACCACGGCGCCCCAAAGCTCGGGATTGGTGTTGAGCACGACGCCCATCAGCTCGCCGCCTGCCGAACCGCCGCTGGCGCTGATGCGGCCTTGCTGCGTGTAACCCTTGGCGATCAGCCCCTTCGCGACATCGACGAAGTCGTTGAAGGTGTTGGTGCGCTCGTTGAGTTTACCCTGCAGGTACCAGTTGCGACCCAAGTCGTCGCCGCCGCGGATATGCGCGATGGCAAAGGCGAAGCCGCGATCGACGAGGCTGAGGCGCGTGGTCGAGAAGTTGGGCGGATAGGCGAAGCCGTAGGCGCCATAAGCATAAAGGTGCAGCGGGCCGCCGACTTCACGGTCCTTGCGACTGACGATCGAGACAGGGACCATGGTCCCGTCGCGCGCGGCGATCTCGATGCGTTCGACCTGATAAAGACCGGCGTCATAGCCGCTCGGGATTTCCTGCTGCTTGAGGAGTTCCAGCTCGCCGCTGCCCACGTGATAATCGTAGACAGAATCCGGCGTGACCATGCTCTCGTAGGCGAGGCGCAGCTTTTGCGTATCGTATTCCGGATTGTTCGAGAGGCCGGTCGAGAAGCTCGCTTCGGTGAAGGCGATCGGCTTCACGAGGTTGGGGTCGGCGTAGCTGCGCAGCTGGATCTGGTCGAGACCGCGCAGGCGACCCTCGGTAACGTAGAAGTCCTTGAACAGCTCGAAGTCGGACAGGTAGAATTCGTCCGACCCGTCAATCAGCGTGGTCCACTCGCCCGGATTGTCCATGCACGCCGTGGCGAGGCGGAAGTTCACGTGATCGTCATTGGTGTGAATGTAGAGCGTGCCGTCACGCACATCGACATCGTATTCGCGACCCGTCTTGCGCGGGGAAACGAGGATCTGCTCCCCGGTCGGATCGTCGGCACGCACCATGCGCACTTCGCTCGTTTCGCTGTCGCCGACCGCGATGATCAGCCAGTCTTCCTGAGCCGAAAGACCTGCGCCGACGCGGAAGCCGTCGTTCTCGGTCTCGCGGTAGAGTTCGACGTCTTCCGAAACGGGCGTGCCGAGTACGTGAAGCGTCGCATCGTGAACGCGCCACTGCTCATTGGCGAGACCGTAGACCAGGGCCTTGTCGTCCATCACCCAGGTCAGGCCGGTCAGCGTGCCGGGAATCTCGTCGGGCAGCAGTTCGCCGGTCTCGAGATCCTTGATCCGCGCTGTGAAACGTTCGGACCCGTTGGTGTCGCTCGAATAGGCGAGATAGCGCCCGTTCTTCGAAACCGAAAATGCGCCGAGACGGAAGTACTCGTGACCTTCGGCCAGCGCGTTCTCGTCGAGAATCAATTGCGCATCGCCGCCCGCAACGGGCTTGCGGTAATATTTGCGATATTCCGCGCCTTCCTCGAATTCGGACCAGTAGACCCAGTCGCCATCCTTTTGCGGCACGGAAGAATCGTCTTCCTTGATGCGCGCCTTCATCTCTTCATACAGTTCGTCGACCAGCGCCTTGTGCGGCGCCATGCGCGCTTCGAACCAGGCGTTTTCGGCTTTCAGGTGTTCGAGCACATCCTCGTCGTCGATCGTCGGATAACTCTTGTCTTTCATCCAGTTATAGGGATCGGAAATGGTGATCCCGTGCTGGGTATAGGAATAGTCGCGCTTCTCTGCAGTCGGCGGCGAAGTCGGTTCAGTCACGGATGTCCCTTCGGCAATTTGGGCAGCGATAGGTGCGGCGAAAGCCAGTGCGCAGGCAGATAGGCACGCAGCCAGTCGGTTGAAAGTCACGAGTGATCCCTTCGCGTGCGGCACAAAGGTGGAAAGAGAGGCCGCAGTTCCCTATTGAAGGCGTGTGATTATGCGCGGCAAAGCGCCGCGGCAAGCGCTGCTTCGCCAAAAGGCAGAGCGGCACCGATGAAAGGAATTTTCGCCCATGCTTATGCAGACCCATGAAGCCCGTCTCGACGGCCTGCGCACCGAACTGGCCAAACGCGGCCTCGACGGCTTCGTCATCCCGATCTCCGACGAGCACATGAGCGAGTATGTCGGCTCTTACGCCCAACGTCTCCACTGGCTGACCGGCTTCGGCGGCAGTGCGGGCAGCGCAGCGGTGCTCAAGGACCGGGCCGCTATGTTCACTGACGGTCGCTACACCGTGCAGGTGCGCGAGCAGGTCGACGGCAAGCTCTACGACTACGAGGACGTGCCCGCGACCTCTCCCGCAAAGTGGCTGGCCGAGAATGCTCCTGCAGGTGCCAAGATTGGTTACGATGCCTGGCTGCATGGTGTCGAATGGGCAGAGGAAGCCCAGAAGTTCTTCGCCAAGAAGGGCATCGAACTCGTGCCCGTTGACGGCAATCCAATCGATGCGGTCTGGGCCGACCGCCCGCAGCCCTCGCTCGCGGCCGCCGTCCCGCATGACGACAAGTTCGCCGGGCGTTCGAGCGCGGACAAGCGCGCCGAGATCGCCGACTGGCTGAAAGAAGAGGGCTATGACGCCACTGTCATCACTGCGCTCGATTCGGTCGCATGGGTGCTGAACATGCGCGGGGAGGACGTCGACAATACGCCGGTGGCGCTGTCCTATGTGCTCGCCCATGCCGACGGCACGGCAGAGCTGTTCATCGCGCCCGAGAAGGTGACGCCGGAGCTTACCAAGCACCTCGGCAATGCGGTCAGCATTCGTGACCGTGCGGATTTCCAGCCCGCGCTTGCGGACCTCAAGGGCAAGACAGTGGCGGTCGATCCCAAGCACGCGGTGGCAGGGATCTTCCATGCGCTCGAGCAGGGCGGGGCGAGCGTCGTGCGCGATGCCGATCCGGCCGTACTCCCCAAGGCGATCAAGAACCCCGCCGAACAGCAGGGTCACCGCGATGCGCAGGCGCGCGACGGCGCGGCCGTGGTGAAATACCTTCGCTGGATCGAGAAAAACGCGCCTTCGGGCGAGATCGACGAGCTGACCGCGGCGGCCAAGCTGCGCGAATTCCGCGGCCTTTCCGCCGACCTCAAGGATACCAGCTTCGACACCATCAGTGCCGCAGCGGGCCATGCCGCATTGCCGCATTACAAGGTGGACGAGGACAGCAATATCCCGATCCCGCCCTCCAGCATCTACCTGTGCGATTCGGGCGGCCAGTATCCCGACGGCACGACCGACATCACGCGCACTGTCTGGGTCGGCCCGGGCGAGCCCACCTCGGAGATGATCGACCGCAATACGCGCGTGCTGAAGGGCCATATCGAGCTCGACCTCGCGCGCTTCCCCGACCAGACCAGCGGCGGAGCGCTCGACGCGCTGGCACGCATGCACCTGTGGCAGGCGGGCGTCGATTACGGCCACGGCACCGGCCACGGCGTGGGAAGCTATCTATCGGTCCACGAAGGGCCGCAGCGCATCTCAAAGCCCGGCGGCGCCTTCCCCGGCACGGAGACCCCGCTGCGCGAAGGCATGATCCTCTCCAACGAACCAGGCTATTACAAGCCGGGCGAATACGGCATCCGGATCGAGAACCTCGTGCTGGTAGTGGATGCGCAGATCGAGGGGAGCGAGGGCAAGTACCTTACCTTCGAAACGCTCACCCACGTGCCCCTCGACCGCCGCCTCGTCGACAAGGACCTGCTGACTGAGCGGGAAATTGCATGGTGGAACGACTATCATGCAAAGACCCGCGCGATCCTCGCGCCGCAGCTCGAAGGCGAAGACCTCGCCTGGCTCGAGCGTGAGTGTGCTCCCTTGTAGGATTGCACATGTTCCCGTAATGTTCCATTGGTCGCGAGTCGTTTTGGATAAGGAGTCACGCGGATGATTGGATACGTTACGGTCGGTACGAACGACCTGGAGAAAGCCGCGAAGTTCTATGATGCGATCGCCGCCGAAATGGGTGTCGGACGCATGATGGAGTTCGAAACCTTCATCGCCTGGGGCAAGTGGGATGGCGGCGCAGGCATTGCTGCGACCAAGCCCTTCAACGGCGAGGCCGCAACGGTCGGCAACGGTACGATGGTGGCGCTCGAAGCGAAGGACCGCGACCAGGTCAAGCGGCTCTACGATATCGCGCTTGCCAACGGCGGCACCGACGAGGGTGAGCCGGGACCGCGCGGTGAGCCGGACGAGAACGGCATGCTGTTCTATGCCGCCTATTTCCGCGATCCCGACGGCAACAAGCTCAATGCCTTCCTGATGGACAAGGTCGCCTGATGACCGGGCCACGCCGCCTCGCAGAGAACTGGGTCCACCTCGGGGTCGGCGCGACGGCGGTGCTCCAGCCGCCGTTCGACGGGATGGAATGGTACGAAGCCTATGGCAACCGCCATGCGGCCGATGGGCGCGAGGGGCGGCTGGTGAGCCAGCATACCTTTACAGAAGGCTGGCCGAGCTGGGAGATGCACCCGCTCGGCGATGAGGTGGTGATCTGCATTTCGGGTGAAATGGTGCTGACGCAGGAATTTCCCGGCGGGCGGATCGAGAAGACGACGCTCGGCGCGGGCGACTATGCTATCAATGCACCTGGCGTCTGGCACATCGCCGACGTCGAGGAGGAAGCGACCGCGATCTTCATCACCGCGGGCGAAGGGACCCAGCATCGCCCCCGCTGACTTTTCTATCGCATGAACAGGCACTTCGTGCTGCGACAAAGCGTTACAAAATACCCGTTACGCGGGATATTGCTGCGACATTGGCTGCCTAGAAAGGGCACACGAGCTGCGGCGCCCACCTCCCCTCCCTCGCAAGTCCCCCCGGCGCTGCAGCTCCCCCTTTCCAGGAGCTTTAAGATGAAGAAAACGACCCTTTCCCTGACCGCCACCGCGCTCGTGCTTACCGGCACCGCGGCGCTCGCCCATGGCCACATGGGCAAGATGACGGTCGATGCCGATGGTGACGGCCTCATCACGCGCACCGAGATGACTGCGCATGCCGACCAGATGTTCACCCGGATGGATGCGAACGGCGACGGCGTGATCAATGCCGAAGACCGCGCAGCCCACCGC
>JABDNC010000212.1 GCA_013001165.1 Erythrobacter sp. | reverse complement strand
CCAGTAGAGAGAGGCACGCTGCCGAACTTCGAAAGACGGGCTCCAGCGCGCGCCGGGGCGGATAAGCTGGTGCGGCCCGCCGTCCGCAGCGGCGGGTAGTTCGAACCCGTGCCAGTGGACTGTGGCTCCATCGTCCAGGCCGTTGTCGACATCCAGCCGGACGCGCTCGCCGCGGCGCATCTCCAATGTCGGACCCAGATAGGGCGCGTTCACTCCGATCGTAGGCGAAGCGATGCCGGGAGCGAATTCCTTCTGCCCCGCGGATATCGACAGTCGAAAGACCCGCTCGCCTTGTTCGACAATTCCCTGATTGAGCTCGGGAATGGCGAGCGGATTGGCGCCGGCTCCATCGGCACTAAACAGCGAATTTCGCGCTTCGCATGCAGACAAGGGAAGTGCCACGAGGCCGGTAGCCGCTGTGCCAGCCCGTCGCAGCAAGGCACGACGGTTTAGACCGGATGCGTTCGCCCACTGGACCATCTTACTTGCTCCGGAGATATTTGATCAGCGCAGCGATGCCCAACACCAAAAGGATGGTCAGCAATAAGCAGAACAGACCCATGATCCCCATCATGGCCGCTGGCATGTCGCCATTCATCATCGCACTTTTCCTAATTACCGGCCCCGGAAAACGATCCGGGGCCGGGTTTGCAAATTACTTCTTGGTGATCGAAGTTATCGTGTTGCCGCCTTCACCGGTTGTGAAGTCGAACGAAATCGCGTCGCCAACCGCCACGTCCTGACGCAGCTGCTCGTCGGCGTCGAACGCCATCGTCATGGCGGGCCATTCGATCGCGGGGACAGCGCCGTGATCGACAGTGATCGTTCCTGCATCGGCATCGATCGCGGTGACGATTCCTTCCGCACTGGCGGTCTGCATCGCGCTATCCGATCCCATCATAGGCATGTCGCCATCGCCCATCGGCATCTGACCGTCTGCCATCTGGCCGTCCGCCATGGCCATGTCGTCCATCATTTCGGTGTCGTTGCCGGAGCCACACGCGGCGAGTGCCAAGGGCGCTGCCAGCAAGGTCACGAGGGTTGTAATACGCATTCTTCTTCTCCTTCGAGGGGTTTGGACCGATTGGTCCGGGGACGCCGCATCATCAGATAGGCGGCGGGAAGTACGAACATTGAAAGCAGCGGAGCGGTGATCATCCCGCCGATCATCGGGGCCGCAATACGGCTCATCACCTCGGATCCGGCACCGGCGCCGATCAGGATCGGGAACAGGCCGGCGAGGATAACGGCGACGGTCATCGCCTTGGGCCGGACGCGCAGCAGCGCGCCTTCGCGGATGGCTGCCGATACCTCGTCGGCATCCAGCTCGCCCTCTCTCCGTTCCAGCGCGGCCTTCAGGTAGATCAGCATGACCACTCCGAATTCCGCCGACACCCCTGCCAGCGCAATGAACCCGACGGCGGTGGCAACGGACTGGTTGTATCCCATCAGGTAGAGCAGCCAGAACCCGCCGGTAAGCGCAAATGGCAGCGTGCCCATGATCAGCAGCGCCTCGTCGAAGCGGCGGAAGATCAGGTAGAGCAGCAGGAAGATGATCGCGAGTGTTGCCGGTACGACGATCTGCAACCGCTCGTAAGCGCGCGTCAAATATTCGAACTGCCCAGCATAGGACAGGCTGACGCCGGCGGGCAGATCGACCTCGGCACCGATTGCCTCCTGCAAATCGCCCACCACCGAGGTGAGGTCGCGCCCGCGTACATCGACATAGACATAGCTCGTCGGCCGGCCTTGCTCGCTCTTGAGCATGGGCGGCCCGCTGGTCACGCGGACGTCCGCCACTGTACCAAGCGTAATCTGCTGTCCCGCGGGGGTTAGAACCGGAAGATTGCGCAGCTCATCGACGCTGTCGCGAATCTCGCGCGGATAGCGGACGTTGACCGGATAACGGGCCAACCCCTCCACCGTACGCGCGACATTTGCGCCGCCGATCGCGCCCGATACAATCTGCTGCACATCGGCGATGTTGAGCCCGTAGCGGGCTGCTTCCAGACGATTGATATCGACATCGACATAGCGCCCGCCTGAAAGCCTTTCGGCCAGGGCCGAACTGACGCCCGGCACCTCCTTCGCAATCTGTTCGACCTGTAGCGCCACTCGTTCGATTTCGCCCAAATCTTCGCCCGAGACCTTGACCCCGATGGGGCTCTTTATGCCGGTGGCGAGCATGTCGATGCGGTTGCGGATTGGGGGCACCCAGACATTGGCGAGGCCCGGAACCCGGACCACGCGGTCGAGTTCTTCCACCAGCTTGTCAGGCGTCATCCCTTCGCGCCATTCCTCACGCGGCTTGAAGCTGATCGTCGTCTCGAACATCGTCAGCGGCGCGGGATCGGTGGCCGTATCAGCGCGGCCCGCCTTGCCGAAAACGGTATCGACTTCGGGCACCGTTTTGATCAGGCGGTCGGTCCGCTGAAGCAGGGCCGAGGCTTCCCCCGGTGAAAGTCCGGGAAGCGCGCTCGGCATGTAGAGAAGATCGCCCTCGTCGAGCGGCGGGAGAAACTCGCCGCCCAGCCGCGTAAAAGGCACCAGCGTCGTCGCGAATATCAGTCCTGCGATGACCAGCGTCGCCTTCGGACGCCGCATCACCCAGTCGAGCCCCGGACGATAGGCACGGGTCAGCGCCTTGTTGATCGGGTTGCTGTCTTCCCGCGGTATCTTGCCGCGGATCAGCCATCCCATGAGGACCGGAACCAGCGTGATCGAGAGGATTGCAGCCGCTGCCATCGCGTAGGTCTTGGTGAAGGCCAGCGGAGCGAAGAGCCGTCCCTCCTGTGCCTGCAAAGTGAAGACCGGCAGGAACGAAAGGGTGATAATCAGCAGGCTGAAAAACAGCGCCGGACCGACTTCCTTGGAAGCATCTGCGACGATCCGCCAACGCTCCTCACCCGACATGACCGTATCGGGATTTTCCTCGGTCCATCGCTCGATGTGCTTGTGCGCGTTCTCGATCATCACGACCGCCGCATCGACCATCGCGCCGATCGCAATGGCGATGCCGCCAAGCGACATGATGTTGGCGTTCACGCCTTGGAAGCGCATCACCAGAAAGGCTGCCAGAACGCCCAAGGGCAAGGTGACCACGGCGACCAGCGCAGAACGGGCGTGCCACAGGAACAGCAGGCACACGAGCGCAACGACGACGAATTCCTCGATCAGCTTGGTCGTGAGGTTTTCGACCGAAGCATCGATCAACTGCGAACGGTCATAGGTGGTGACGATCTCGACCCCGTCGGGCAGGCTCGCGCGCAGCTGCTCGAGCTTTGCCTCCACCGCCTCGATCGCACCGCGCGCATCGGCGCCTTGCCGCAGAATGACGATGCCGCCCGCGACTTCGCCTTGGCCGTTCAGCTCGGCGATACCGCGGCGCAGTTCGGGGCCGATTTGCACATTGGCGACATCGCCAAGCGTCACCGGCACACCGCCCGCTTCGGCGCGCAAAGGGATCGAGCGGAAATCATCGAGACTGCCGAGATAGCCCGACGAACGCACCATGAATTCCGCTTCGCCCATCTCGACGATGGAACCGCCTGCCTCCTGATTGCCCGCCTGGATCGCGCTCACGATTTGGGCGTGGGTCACGCCGAATGAGGCCATGCGGTAGGGGTCGAGAACGATCTGGTACTGCTTGACCATGCCGCCCACGCTGGCGACCTCGGCAATCCCGGGGATGGTCTTCAGCTCGTAGCGCAGGAACCAGTCCTGAAGGCTGCGCAGTCCCGCAAGGTCATGCCCGCCGCTGCGGTCGACCAAGGCGTATTCATAGATCCATCCCACGCCGGTTGCGTCAGGGCCGAGCGTGCTCTCGACGCCTTCGGGCAAGCGATTCTGGACCTGGTTGAGATATTCGAGCACGCGCGAACGCGCCCAATAAAGATCAGTCCCGTCCTCGAAGATCACATAGACATAGCTGTCGCCAAAAAACGAATAGCCACGCACGGTCTTCGCCCCCGGTACCGAGAGCATGGTCGTCGCCAGCGGATAGGTGACCTGGTCCTCCACGATACGCGGGGCCTGCCCAGCATAGTTCGATCGGATGACAACCTGCACGTCCGACAAATCGGGCAGCGCATCGACAGGGGTGGTCCGCACTGCCCAGAAGCCGGCGAGCGCCAGACCGATCGCCGCCAGAACCACGAACAGGCGGTTGGCAATCGAAC
>JABDNC010000175.1 GCA_013001165.1 Erythrobacter sp. | reverse complement strand
GCCTTATCACCCCAATCATCCGCGATGCGGGCCGCAAGGGCCTCGCGCAGATCAGCACCGAGATGAAGGAGCTTGCGGGCAAGGCACGCGACGGCAAGCTGCAACCGCACGAATTCCAGGGCGGGACTGCCTCACTCTCCAACCTCGGCATGTTCGGCACCAAGCAGTTCGACGCGGTGATCAACCCGCCGCAGGCGATGATCCTTGCGGTCGGCGCGGGCGAGCAGCGTCCGCACGTGATCGATGGCGCACTGGGCATCGCCACCGTGATGAGCGCCACCGGCAGCTTCGACCACCGCGCCATCGACGGCGCGGACGGCGCGCAGTTCATGCAGGCCTTCCAGCAGCTGGTGGAGAACCCGATGGGGCTGGTGGTTTAATTGACCGAGTTGCCTGATCTCGGTCTCTGGGGCGATGGGGATGAAATATGGGCCATCGAAGCTGCATTTGAGACCATCGAAATGGAAGTCCCAGTAGAAGATGCATCGCAATGGCTGACCGTCGGTAATGTGTGGCAGTCCGCTGTCTTACGCCGTGCAGAGTTGGCTCATGATGACTCAGCCTGGGACGATTTTCGCAGGGCCATCTCAAGCGAAACTATGGTCGATTGGAGATTGGTCGGAAAGCAGACCCAGCTCATTGACGGCAAAGGACACAGTATCTTGTCCCGCTTGCTGAAAGGCCTTTGGAGAAAGATTAAAGCGGATGCCTGATCGCACACCCCTCATTCGCGTTACCGCCATGCCCGCCGACACCAACCCCTACGGCGGGATGTTCGGCGGGTGGCTGATGAGCCAGATGGCGCTTGGCGCGGGTTCGCTCGCGAGCCGTGTGGGCGAGGGCAAGGCGGTGGTCGTCTCGGCCAATGATTTCGCCTTCCCCGGCGCGATGGAGGTGGGCGACGAACTCTCGGTCTATTGCGAGATCGCGGCGACCGGTAACACCTCGCTCACCATCACAGCCGAAGCCATCGCCCGCGAGCGTAATGGCGAGGCCGAGACCAAAGTGGCGCAGGGCACATTCAAATTCGTGCTGCTCGACGAGAACAACCGCCCCCGCGCGGTCGGCGAGCGTTGGGCATGAGCGCTGTCCTACTTGATGCCTCGCATGGCATGGCTCACATCATGACCCGCGCTGCTCCACACCCGAATACCTATTCCATTTCCCCTCGCGGCCCGAGCGCGCTTTTTAGCGTCAGGACCGTGTTCCAAGTGTTCCATCGTTCAGGCTGGAAAGGCACAAACTGAATGGCTACCAATTACGACGTCATCGTTCTCGGCTCCGGACCCGGTGGCTATGTCGCGGCAATCCGCTGCGCGCAGCTGGGCCTGAAGACCGCTATCGTCGAACGCGAACTGCTCGGCGGCATATGCCTCAACTGGGGCTGCATCCCGACCAAGGCGCTGCTGCGCTCGGCCGAGATCCTGCACTATGCCCAGCACGCTAGCGACTATGGCCTCAAGATCGCAGGCAAGATCGAAGCCGACCTCGAAGCGGTGGTGAAGCGCAGCCGCGGCGTGGCGAAGCAACTCAACCAGGGCGTCACGCACCTGATGAAGAAGAACAAGATCACGGTGCACATGGGTACGGGCAGGTTGACCGGCCCCACCAGCCTCACCGTGAAGGGCGAGAAGGGCGAGGAGAAGCTCTCCGCCAAGCACGTGATCGTCGCCACCGGCGCGCGGGCGCGTGACCTGCCGTTCGCCCCTGCCGACGGCAAGCGCGTTTGGACCTATCGCCATGCGATGACGCCGCCCGAAATGCCGAACAAACTGCTGGTGATCGGCTCGGGCGCGATCGGCATCGAGTTCGCCAGCTTCTACAACGACATGGGCTGCGACGTGACCGTGGTCGAAATGCTCGACCGCATCGTGCCGGTGGAGGACAAGGACGTCTCCGCCTTCCTCGAGAAGAGCCTGACCAAGCAGGGCATGACCATCATGACCGGTGCTGGCGTCGAGGACATCAAGGTCACCGGCAGCGGCGTGAAGGCCAAGATCAAGGACAGCAAGGGCAAGGTCTCGGAAACCGAGTTCACCCACTGCATCACCGCCATCGGCATCGTCCCGAACACCGAAAACATCGGGCTGGAAAAGCTCGCCGAAATGGACCGCGGCTTCATCCAGATCGACGGTTACGGTCGCACCAAGTCCAAGGGTCTGTGGGCGATCGGCGACTGTACACCCGGTCCGTGGCTGGCGCACAAGGCGAGCCACGAAGGCGTCACCACCGCCGAGGCAATCGCCAAGGAACTCGGCAACACGGACGTCCATCCGCACCCGCTCGACCGCGGCAACATCCCGGGCTGCACCTATTGCCACCCGCAGATCGCCAGCGTCGGCCTGACAGAAGAGAAAGCGAAGGAAGCCGGCCACCAAGTGAAGGCAGGCACGTTCCCCTTCATCGGCAACGGCAAGGCGATTGCGCTGGGCGAGGCGGAAGGCTTCGTGAAGACCGTCTTCGATGCGAAGACGGGCGAGCTTCTCGGCGCGCATATGGTCGGGGCGGAAGTGACCGAGATGATCCAGGGCTTCGTCGTCGGCAAGACGCTGGAGACCACCGAAGCGGAGTTGATGAACACGGTCTTCCCGCATCCCACGATCAGCGAAAGCATGCACGAAAGCGTGCTTGCGAGCTACGGCAGGGCGCTGCATATCTGACGCTTCCAGGCGGAGGGCGAGAAAACAGTGACCGGTTTCCTGATCCTCGCCTTCCTCATCCTCGTCGCCGGCGTCATCGCGGTGCCGCTGGCGAGCCGTTTCGGGCTGGGATCGGT
>JABDNC010000145.1 GCA_013001165.1 Erythrobacter sp. | reverse complement strand
CCACAGCCCTGCGGCTCGCCACGCAGACTGGATACGGTCCACCTCTGCCGCAGTCCCTACTGCCTGGTGATCGAGAATGCCTCCCGGAACCTCGGTCAGGACCAGCGGCATACCGATTGCGATGACGATAGCGAACAGCACCAGTCCGCCGGCCCACGTCCAGAGAAACGCCCTGCGCAGGCTCACTTATGGGCCGCCAGCCATTCGGCGATCGCATCGCCGAGATCGGGCTTAGTCACGCTGCCCATATGCGTTCCCGGCACTTCGACGAAGTCCGCCCCCGGGATCAGCGCGGCGAGCTCGGCCGCCGAGCCATTGTCGCGGTCCTCGTCACCGCATACGACAAGCGTCGGCATGGTGATATTGGAGAGCATCGAAAGATCGAGATCGGGCATGGTGTCGAGCAGTAGCCGCGCCGCTACCCGGTCGACACCCTGCGACTTCAGGAACTGCATCGAGAAATAGGCGGGATCGCCGCGCGGAATATTCTCGAACTCGTCGATGACGCGTTTGAAATAGGCCGAACGCTTGGCCCATTCGCCAAGACCAGCCGTGCCCATACCGCCAATCACGAGGTTCTTCGGCTCAAGCACGCCATTCGCCACGGCATGGAGCGAGGTCCGGGCCCCAAGCGAGAACCCGCCAAGGTCGTAGTCATCGAGCGCCAGATACTCGACCAGCGCCGCAACGTCGCGCACCAGCACGTTCTGCGGATAGGCCTCGGACTCGCGCGGTGCCTCGCTCTGGCCGTGGACGCGAAAGTCGAGCATCATGACCTCGAAGCCTTCCTGCGCGATCCGCTGGTCATGGCCCCACTTCACCCAGTTCATCTCGGCGCTGGAAAAGAGGCCGTGCAGGAGGACGAACGGACGCCCCGCACCCACACGATGCAATGCAAGTCTCGTGCCGTCGAAGCTCTCGAAAATTTCGGTTTTCATTCGGGCATCTCGTCGGTTGACTCACGCCACTTGGCCACAAGTGTCTCATCTTCGTCAGCGCGCTTGCGGGGAAGGTGAGTGGTGTCGAGCCAGGCTTCGTGCATGCGTTCGACCCCGAAGTGCCATTGGGGTTCGATGCCGTAGGGATCGTCAAGCGTACCTATGGAGATGTCCATGTTGCGACCATCATCGAACTGAAAGCCGAGCGGGGTACCGCATTTCTCGCAGAATGGGCGCTTTGCGAAACCTGAGCTGGCATACCATTCGGGCTCGGTCTTCCATTGAAGATTGGCCTTGGCGAGGCTCAGGAAGGCAATCGAGACCCCGCCGGTTGCACGCTGGCACATGCGGCAATGGCACAAATAAGCGTTCTCCGGATCGTAGGTCGCTTCGTAGCGGATGCGGCCGCATTGGCAGCCCCCCTGCTGCGTGGTTCTGTCATTCATCGCGTGGTGAGCCCCTGTTGCTCCATCCGCCACTTGGCCATTTCGATGCGGTCCTGCCCGAAAAAGGGCTCGCCGTCGAAGACAAGTGTGGGCACACCCCAGTGCCCTGCCTTTTCCAGCGCATCCTGATTGGCCGCAATTTCTGCGTCGAGCGTCTCACCCTCGCTCTGCACTTCGGCAATGATCTCCTCGACACCTAGCCCCGCAGCCTCGAGCGCGCGATCCAGATGGCCGCCCTCGTGCCAGCCTTCCTGTCCCCCCCAGATCATGCGGCCCGCCTCGGCTGCGAAAACCAGTCCGGCACCCCGTCGGGCAGCCGCCTGACCCATGCGCGTTACGCGGCGAATATAGGGTTGGTCCTCCGCGATCTTGCGGGTCGTCATGTCCTGAATTATCGGATCGGGCCGCGGCGCCCCGAAGGGAATACCGTGAAATGCCGCCACGCGGATCATGTCGCGCATGGTGTATCCGAGCCAGTTGGGGTGGTTGCGCTCGAAGAAGTCGGGCTGGCGTATCGCGAGCGGGTAAACCGGCCTCAGCGCGATATTGAGGTCGTATTGCTGCGTCATCGCTCGATAGCGGCCGACAGACAGATAGCTGTAGGGCGAACGGAAGCTGAAATAGAGCTCTGCGGTCAGGGTCATGGACCGCGCTTATACATCCGATGCCGCTTAACGGAAGAAGCAGCTCATTCCCGCCTGAAGCGCGGTGATGTCGTCACCCTCGCTGAAGCCACGGATCGTACCGTATTGGCTGGTCGTAAACTCGAATTCTCCGGGAAGTGTAGAATCGATTTCACGGACCTGGAATTCCCGTTTCAGATCAGACAGTTTCGTAACCCCCGGCTGCACCCCGTCGACGGTCATGACATCGCCAGTTTCGCGCAGGAACCAGCCGACGAACCTGTCGTCCTGAAACGCGACCTGAAGCGGGCCGACGCCGCTGAATTCCATGGGGCCAGCGCCGCATTCCTCGTTCGAGCTTCTCTCGGGCACCGTCTCGAAAGCGATCTCAAGCAGTTTGTCCGCGGACTCCCTCGAACCTCCGAAATTGGCGACGGCCATGCCATCGCCGTAACGCTTCTGCAGGCCGTTTTCGCCGACCACCAGAGTAGCGGTTTCCCAGACATCATTGGTATCTGCAGCGGGTTCTTCGGTCTCTTCCAAAGAACCGCATGCTGCCAGTGCGAACGGCAGGACAAGGAGAAGTGTCTTCCTGATCATCCCTTCTTAAGACACTCGCGGCCAAGCAGTTCCGCAATCTGCACAGCATTGAGCGCAGCACCCTTGCGAAGGTTGTCCGATACACACCACAGCGCGATGCCATTGTCGACCGTCGGATCGTCGCGAACGCGGCTGATGTAGGTAGCGCTGTCGCCCGCGCTCTCGACCGGGGTGACGTATCCCTCGTCCTCGCGCTTGTCGATCAGCATGATACCCGGCGCTTCGCGCAGAATTTCCTGCGCCTGCTCAGCCGAAAGCTCGTTCTCGAATTCGATATTTACGCTTTCCGAATGGCCGACGAAGACCGGCACGCGCACGCAGGTGGCGTTGAGCTTGATCTTGGGGTCGAGGATCTTCTTCGTCTCGACAACCATCTTCCACTCTTCCTTGGTCGAGCCGTCGTCCATGAAGACATCGATGTGCGGAATGACATTGAAGGCGATCTGCTTGGTGAACTTCTCCGGCACCACGGGATCGCCCACGAAGATCGCGCGGCTCTGCTGGAACAGCTCATCCATGCCCGCCTTGCCCGCGCCGGAAACCGACTGGTAGGTCGAGACGACCACGCGCTTGATCGTTGCGGCATCGTGCAACGGCTTGAGCGCCACCACCAGCTGCGCGGTCGAGCAATTGGGGTTCGCGATGATGTTGCGCTTCTTGTAGTCGTGGATCGCTTCGGGATTCACCTCTGGTACGATCAGCGGCACATCCGGATCCATGCGATAGAGCGAGGAGTTGTCGATCACCACGCAGCCGGCAGCCGCCGCCTTGGGCGCATATTCCTTCGCCGGGCCGCTACCCGCGGCGAACAGCGCGATGTCCCAGCCGGACCAGTCGAAATGCTCGATGTTCTTGCACTTGAGCATCTTGCCCGTGTCGCCGAATTCGACCTCGGTTCCGTGCGAGCGGCTGGATGCCACTGCTGCCACCTCGTCACAGGGGAACTCACGCTCGGCGAGGACCTGCATCATTTCGCGTCCGACATTCCCGGTCGCGCCGACTACGGCAACACGATAACCCAATGCATTTCTCCAATCAGTATTCGCCGCCGAGATAGCGATTGCCGCCGCGCCCGCAAGCGCACATTCGATTGCGAGCGCTAAAGCCTCACTCCGGAGGGGTCACACCGTGGTGTTCCAGGAAGCGGAACACGGTGTTGTAGCGATGCGGCGAAATCTGCTCGCCCGAGACGCGGTGCGTATAGCCAGGATATAGCATCATCTGGAACGGAACGTTGGCTTCCTGCATGACCGAAATGATCTCGGTCGCATTTTCGAACACGACATTGTCGTCTGCCATGCCGTGGATGAGCAGCAGCGGATCGACAATCTTGGTGGCCTCGGGAATGGCGGAGGCCTTTTCGTAAGCCTCCCCATCATCCTGCGGCGTGCCCATGAAACGCTCGGTATAGTGGGTGTCGTAGAGCTCCCACTTGGTAACGGGCGCACCTGAAATGCCGGCAGCATAGAGGCCCGGATCGGCCTGCAACTGCTTCAATGTCATGTATCCGCCATAGGACCAGCCATCGATGGCGATCTTGTCCTGATCGACGAAGTCTAGCGTCTTGAGGTATTCGGCGCCGACCTTCTGGTCGCGGACCTCGACCCCGCCCATGGCGCGATAGAGCGGCTGTTCGAAGGCCACGCCGCGATTGGCACTGCCGCGGTTGTCGAGCGCGAACCAGATATAGCCCTTGTCGACGATCGCCTGACGCAGCGCGCCGTTCCACCCCTTGTTGACGACCTGTGGTCCGGGCCCGCTGTAGTGGTAATAATAGACCGGATACTTCTTTCCCGGTTCCATTTCGGGCGTGACCATCTCCCAATAGAGCGGCGTGCCGTCCTCGGCAGGGATGGTGCCGTATTGCGTCGGGCGATGGCTGGCGAGGTAGGGTGCGTAAGGGTGGTCCCCGTCGAGCGCGTTCTCCTCGATCCAAGCAAGGCGCTTGCCAGTCGCATCGGCGATATAGCTCTGCGGCGGGGTATCGTCGTTGGAACGGCTGATGAGCAGCGTCTGGCCCTTCCCGTCCATGCTCGCCGAATGGGTGTAGGCCGGGTCAGTCAGCAGCGTGACCTCGCCCGGGTTGGCAATATCGAGCGAATAGACGTGCTGCGCGAGCACATCGTCCTTCGTGCCCTGGAAGAAGATCCGGCCCGCCTCTTGGTCGACGCCTACCAGCTTGGTGACGACCCATTCTCCGCTGGTGAGCTGCGTCCAAGCGCCATTGGCATAGCGATAAAGATGACCGTAGCCATCGCGTTCGGACCACCAGATCAGGCTGCCGTCATCGAGCCACTTGTAGTCATTACCAAGGTTGATCCAGTAGTCCTGGACCGCGGCTCTTTCGGTGAAGAGCACTTCGCTCGCACCGGTCGCGGGATCGACCTTGAGGATATCGAGCACGGTCTGCTCGCGGTTCTGGCGCTGGACAAATAGCGCGCTGCCATCGGGCGCCCAGTCCACGCGGGCGAGATAGATGTCGGTCTCCTCGCCCAGATCCACCTTCACACGGTTATTGCCGTCGGGGTCCATCACGAAGAGCTCGACCACGGCATTGGCGCTGCCGGCCACCGGATAGCGCTGGTCGAAGACCCGCGTTCCGGTTGCGCCGATCGCTGCGCGGGTGACGATGCCGACCATGCTTTCATCGAAGCGCTGGACGGCGATACGGCTATCGTCCGGCCCCCACCAATAACCGGTGAGGCGCCCCATTTCTTCCTGCGCAACGAACTCTGCCTCGCCCCAGCGGATGGCTTCACCTTCCTTGGGGGTGATCGGGGTAGCCTCGCCGCCGACTTCGCCGACCCAGAGCTGGCGGTCGCGCACGAAGGAGACATAGGTGCCCTTCTTCGACAGCGAGGGGTTGAGTTCGCTTTCCTCGGTGTCGGTCAGCCGCACCACATCCCCGCCGATCCGCGCGAGGTATAGATCACCGTCGAGCGGGACGAGCACGCCTGTGCCATCCGAGGTCCACTGGTAGGAGATGATGCCCTTCAGGCTGCCGACGCGCGCACGTTCGCGCTGCATCTTCTCGTCTTCGGACAATTCGCGGCCCGTGCCCAATGCTTCGCTGTCGATGAGCATCGACCATTCGCTCGTCTCGCGGTCGAAGGCCCACAGGTCGTAGCGGGCAAGGTCTTCCTCGCGGTTGCGCAGTACGGTGAGATAGCGGCCATCAGGCGACAATTTCGCCTGGCGCGGGCTCGGCCCGTCGAGATCGGGCGAGGCAAAGACGCGCTCGAAGGTCAAATCCATGGCGGCGGTCTCCTGCGATGATGCGTGATGATCGGCCATGGCCGGCGTTGCGAGACAGGTGCCGAGCGCGAGGGCTGCGGCGAGGCGAAGCGACTTCATGTTCTCTCCCGAAAATCGTGTCGCCGCCTCCTCGCAATGCCTCGCCGCGATTGCAAGACGGAGCATGACCGCAAAAGTTTTTATGCCTAATTTCGGGTTAAGTGCGCTTCCTTAAATCCCCTTAAGAACCTGCTGCCAGAACCTGTCTTGTCAACGGGAGGCCCTTTTCCGGCTCACAGGCTTCCCTGAGGCATCAAGACCGAGCCAATTTCGGCTCATCATGATCCCCACGTGACAAGGGCGGTGCGTTCAGGCGCACCGCCCTTTTTACTTTTTGGGGTTCGGGGCGGTGCGTTCAGGCGCACCGCACTTTTTCCTTTCGCGGGGGTCGGGGCAGTGCGTTCAGGTGCACCGCTCTTTTACGTTTCAGCACCGCGCAAAGAAAAAGGGCGGCCCGTGAGGACCGCCCTTCCCTTGTCTCTTGCGAGAAGCTTACGCCTTCGGCGCGTTGTCGCGACGTTCCGCGATACGCGCGCGCTTGCCGGTGCGGCCGCGCAGGTAGTAAAGCTTCGCACGACGCACGATACCGCGGCGGACCACGGTGATGCTGTCGACGATCGGCGAGTACAGCGGGAACACACGCTCCACGCCTTCACCGAACGAAAGCTTGCGGACGGTGAAGTTGCTGCCCATGCCGCGGTTCGAGCGGGCAATGACGACGCCTTCGAAATTCTGGACACGCTCGCGGGTGCCTTCGACAACCTTCACGCCGACGCGGACGGTGTCGCCTGCGCGGAAATCGGGAATGTCCTTGCCGAGGTTTTCAATTGCTTCGGCTTCGAGCTGCTGGATCAGGTTCATTTGCCTGGTCTTCCTACTTCTTTTGCCGCGCATCAGAGGCAGACTGGTCCCGATCGCCACTATAGCGATCCCAAAGGTCCGGCCTGCGTAACCGTGTGTCTTCCTCGCTCCTTGCCTTGCGCCAAGCAGCGATCTTCGCATGATCCCCCGATCGCAGCACTTCAGGGATCGTGCGCCCTTCCCATTCCTGAGGTCGGGTGTATTGCGGATATTCGATGAGCCCGTTCTCGTAGGACTCCTCGACTCCGCTATCGGGCGCGCCCATTACTCCGGGAAGCAACCGAATGCAAGCGTCGAGTATGGCGATTGCTGCGGTCTCGCCGCCCGACAGGACGATATCGGCAAGGCTGACCTGTTCGATCTGCGGATAATGGTCGAAAATCCTCTCGTCGAAGCCTTCGAAGCGCCCGCACAGGATGGCGACACCGGGCCCAGCCGCGATCTCGCGAATACGCGCCTGCGTGATCGGATTGCCGCGCGGCGTCATGGCCAGGATGGGGCGCGCCGTGCCTACGCTCTCGATGGCTGGCCCCAGCACGTTGGCCTTGAGCACCATCCCAGCCCCGCCGCCAGCAGGCGTGTCATCGACCGTACGATGCTTGTCCGTGGCGAAATCGCGGATCTGGACGGTTTCGCACGACCAGTCCCCCCGCTCGAGCGCCTTGCCCGCAAGCGACACGCCCAGCGGCCCGGGAAACATCTCAGGGTAGAGGGTGAGGATGGTGGCGGCGAAAGTCATTCGAAACCGTCCTGACTACGCCTGCGATTTGCCTTCAGTTTCTCGCGCAATAACTGGAACGCCCGGAAGGCAATGAATACAGCAAAGAACAAGACAGGCGTGACCACCATAAGATCGACGAGCGAGTCAAGGACTGGCGTGCCATCCAAAAGACCGCAATCGTAGCAGCCATGCTCCATCGAAGGTGCTTCAACCATATTGGTAGCTACCGCCAACTTACGCCGTCCTTTGCACCGGAATCGACCTTAAGCTCGAAAACATCAGGTCGCGAATAGTGGCCATCGGTATCGAGGCTCGCCAGCCCCTGGCCGATCTCGCCTAGGTCAAGGTCAGCATATAGCGTCTCCTCGCCCTCACCTGCCTGCGCGACGATTCGCGCATCGGGCGAGATGATCATCGATCCGCCGCGGTTGAGCGCGTCTCCCTCGATCGCCTCGATAAGTTCCTTTGCAGCCGCATCGCCGCCAGCACGTTCCAGTCCGTCGAACAAATCGTCCTTTGCCTGCACTAGCCCTGCCGCCAGCACGAAGCAGCGGCCTTCCATCGCATAGTGCCGCGAGGCGAGTGCGTATTCCTCGCGCACGGTCGGCCATGCCGCCACATGCACGCTTTCGCCGAGATTGTGCATTGCCGCCCGGGCCAAGGGCATCCAGTGTTCCCAGCAGATCAGCGAGCCGACCTTGCCCCACTCCGCCCGATGCACGCCGAGCGTCGAGCCGTCGCCGCGCATCCAGATAAGGCGCTCGCCATGCGTAGGCACCAGTTTGCGGTGGTCGAGCACCGGAAGGCCGGGCCGGAAGGTTATCTGGTTGTTGTAGAGGCTCTGCCGTACCCGCTCATGCGCGCCGATGCTGATGACCGCGCCGGTTGCGTCACACAGCTCCTGCAGCGGCAGCAACCGCTCGTCATTCGCCACCACGGCTTGCTCCAGCAGGATGCGGTGCAGCGCCTTGGTGCCCGGATGATCCCACAGCGCCGCGCCGGGCGCCTCGTCGAGCCACAGCGGATAGCCCCCGAGGAAGGTCTCGCCGAAAGCCACCAGCTGTGCCCCGCCTTCGATCGCCTCGCGGGCGAGGCGCACAGCCTTGTCGATCCCGTCGCCGATGGCGAGAGGAATGGGAGCGGCTTGCGCGATTGTTACCTTGAGCGTCGTCATGCCGACGCGGTTAGCGCGGGTGGCACCGGTTGGCTATCCCGCGCTGCAGATCACACCTCAACGCGAGGTCAGTTTCTTCCTGTCCGAGTTAGCGGTGGGAATAAATTTC
>JABDNC010000032.1 GCA_013001165.1 Erythrobacter sp. | reverse complement strand
GCCATGGGCCGCGCCACGGAAATCTCCGGCGGTTCGGCAGCCAACACGCTGGCGGGCATGGCGGCGCTGGGGGCGCAATGCGCTTTCGTCGGCCAGGTCGCGAAGGACCAGCTGGGCGATATCTTCGCGCACGACATCCGCGCCGTCGGCATCGACTTCGATACCAAGCCGCGCGACGAAGAGCCGCCGACCGCGCGCTGCCTCATTTTCGTGACCCCCGATGGCGAGCGCACGATGAATACCTTCCTCGGCGCATCGCAGTTCCTTCCGCCCGCAGCGCTCGACGAAGACCTGATCGCCAGCGCGGGCGTGCTCTATCTCGAAGGCTATCTGTGGGACCCCGAAGAGCCGCGCAGCGCCATGCGCCGTGCAATCGAAGTGGCCCGCAATGCAGGCCGTAAGGTCGCCTTCACCGCCAGCGAAAGCTTCGTGATCGACCGCCACGGCGACGATTTCCGCGCGCTCATCGCAGAGGGCAAGATCGACATTCTCTTCGTCAACGAACACGAACTGGCGACGCTCACCGGCAAGGAAGATTTCGAAGCCGGCCTCGATGCCGTCAAGGACAAGGTTCCGACGCTGGTGGCCACTCGCAGTGCCAAGGGTGCCGTAGCGATTGCCGGTGGCAAGCGTGCCCAGGTAGCAGCAGAGCCGATCGACAAGGTGGTCGACACCACCGGCGCGGGCGATCTGTTCGCGGCCGGCTTCCTCACCGGCCACACCCGCGGCGAGGACCTTGAAACCTGCCTCAGGATGGGTGCGATCTGTGCCGGCGAGATCATCAGCCACATCGGTGCGCGAAGCGAAAAGGACCTGAAAGCGCTGGTCGCCGAAAAGCTGGGCTAAGCCCGATTCGCCTAACTCCGGCCTGGAAACACGAAAGCCCCGCTCGAGAGGCGGGGCTTTTTTCGTATGTGGCGGGTGCGTGATTTCGAAGAGCGGCCCCGGCCTTACCGTAGCGGCGGCAGCGTATGAAAGCCCGGGTGGACCGCGCGCGGCGCCAAAAGAATTTCACTTTGCAACCTTGCGTCCCTGTCCCCGTTGGTGAAGAAAATCCGGCACGACGCCCGCAAGTCCGGGCACGAGAGGATGACAAGCGGAGCATGACCCCATGAATCTCGATTTCACCCCCGAAGAACAGGCTTTCCGCGACGAGGTTCGCGCCTTCATCGAAGAGAACTATCCTGAGCACCTTGGTGACGTTGGCCTGCGCGAAGATCTCTCTCGCGAAGACTTCCTCGCCTGGCACAAGATCCTCGGCGAAAAGGGCTGGTCGGTCCCCGCATGGCCCGAACAGTATGGCGGCACCGGCTGGACGCCGACGCAGCGCTATATCTGGTCGGAAGAGAACGCGCGGGTCAACGCGGTCATGCCGCTTCCCTTTGGCGTCTCGATGGTCGGACCCGTCATCTACACCTTCGGCAACGAAGAGCAGAAAGCGAAGCACCTGCCCGGCATCCGCAGCGGCGATGTGTGGTGGTGCCAGGGCTATTCGGAGCCGGGCGCAGGCTCGGACCTCGCCTCGCTCAAGACCACGGCGGTTCGCGACGGCGACCATTACGTCATCAACGGCCAGAAGACCTGGACCACTCTGGCGCAATATGCCGACTGGGGCTTTTTCCTGTGCCGCACCGACCTCGAAGCGGAGAAGCCGCAGGAAGGCATCAGCTTCATCCTCGTCGACATGAAATCGCCCGGCGTCGAAGTGAAGCCAATTAAGCTTCTCGACGGTGGTCACGAGGTCAACGAGACCTGGCTGACCGACGTGCGCGTGCCGGTCGAAAACCTCGTCGGCGAAGAGAACAAGGGCTGGACCTACGCCAAGTTCCTCCTCGCCCACGAACGCAGCGGCATCGCCGGGGTCGCCCGCTCGAAGCGCGGCGTCGAAAAGTTGCGCGAGATTGCCGCCAACGAGACGGTCGATGGCGAACCGCTGATCGAGGACTTCGAATTCGCCCGCAAGGTGAGCCAGCTGGAAATCGACCTCGCCGCGCTCGAAATCACCGAGCTGCGCACGCTCGCCGGTGAACAGGCAGGCAAGGGCCCGGGACCGGAAAGCTCGATTCTCAAGATCAAGGGCACGGAAATCCAGCAGCGCCTGACCGAGCTGACGATGGAGGCGGTCGGCAGCTATTCCGCGCCCTATTATGGCAGCATCGCGAACGACACCGGATCGAACGAATATCCGATCGGGCCGGACTACGCGCATCACTCTGCCGCGACCTATTTCAACATGCGCAAGACCTCGATCTACGGCGGTTCGAACGAGATCCAGCGCAACATCATCACGAAAATGATCCTCGGCCTGTAAGGCCAGGGGCACCAGCGGAGAGAGACCCGTGGATTTCAACTTCACCGAAGAACAGGACATGGTGCGCGACGGACTTTCGCGCCTTGTGCGCGAACAATACGACTGGGAAACCCGCCGCGCGGCCATCGCCAGCGATGCCGGATGGCGGCCCGAAGTATGGCAGCAGTTGGCCGAGTTAGGCATCCTCGGCATGCCCTTCAGCGAGGAAGTCGGCGGCTTCGGCGGCGGCGCTGTCGATGCGATGATCGTGATGGAAGAATTCGGGAAAGGCCTCGTGGTCGAGCCCTTCGTCCCCACTGTGGTCTGCGCAGGCGGCTTCCTGAAGCATGCGGGCAGCGAGGCGCAGCGCGAGGAACACCTTTCGGCCATCATCGATGGGAGCCGTGTGTTCGCCTTCGCCTATGCCGAACCGCGCGGGCGCTACAATTACGCCGATCTCGAAACCACCGCGAAGAAGGACGGCGACAGCTATGTCCTCAACGGCCACAAAGCCGTCGTCATCGGCGCGCCCTGGGCGAGCCATCTTGTTGTTACCGCGC
>JABDNC010000139.1 GCA_013001165.1 Erythrobacter sp. | reverse complement strand
CCGCCAATCTGCGCGAGCTTTTCACCGCAGCCGCGCTGGGCGTGATTATAGGAATCGCTCTGCTGATGTCGCTGGTCGGCCTTTCACCGGCCTTGGGAGCATTCGTCGCAGGCGTCGTTCTGGCGACCAGCGAATACCGGCACGAACTGGAAAGCGACATCAATCCGTTCAAGGGCCTGCTGCTCGGGCTGTTCTTTATAACCGTCGGGGCAGGAATTGACTTCGCGCTCGCCAGCGAGATGTGGCGCGACGTGGTCTTCTGGGCCGCAGTCACCATTGCGGCCAAGTTCCTTGTGTTGTTGCTGGTGGGCTGGCTCTACGGCCTTCGCAAGCAGGCGCTCTGGTTGTTCTGCCTCAGCCTTCCGCAGGCAGGTGAATTTGCTTTCGTCCTGATCGCTTTCGCGGTGGCCAACGCGGTGCTTCCGGAGGCGCTGGCGGATCTGCTCCTCCTGGTCGTTGCGCTGACCATGCTGGTCACGCCGCTACTGTTCATCCTTTACGACAAGGTCATCGCGCATGCCTACTGCACGGACGGCGAGGCCCGCGAGGCGGATGCGATCGATGAAGAAAACGAGGTCATCATCGCCGGGCGCGGCAGGGTAGGCGGCATCGTCGATCGCATGATCCAGGCCGCGGGCTTCTCGACCACTGTGATCGACTACGACAGCAAGCAGCTGGAGATCGTACGCAAGTTCGGCTTCCGCACGTATTTCGGC
The DNA here is from genome assembly GCA_013001165.1 of Erythrobacter sp. GTDB lineage: Bacteria > Pseudomonadota > Alphaproteobacteria > Sphingomonadales > Sphingomonadaceae > Qipengyuania. The sequence continues at coordinate 2,918 of JABDNC010000139.1, read as the reverse complement.
GACGCGACGCGGCCCGATCTCCTCCATTCGGCGGGCATCGAAAAGGCCAAGCTACTGGTCGTCGCCTTGGACGAGCGCGAGCAGATCGACCGCCTCGTGAAACACGTCACGCAGCATTATCCCAAGGTCCACATCATCGCACGCGCAATTGACCGAAATCATGTCTACGAGCTGTGGGCTTATGGGTGCCGCGATATCATCCGCGAGACCTACGACAGCTCCCTGCGCATGGGGCGTTCGGCATACGAAGCCATGGGCATGGATCGCCAGCAGGCGACGGCAGCGATGGATGCGTGGGAGGAAGTGGACCGCAAGTTCATGCCGGAAGTCGCGAGCCTCTATCGGCTCGACATTCCATACCACGAGAACGAACCACTGATGAAGCGAGTGAAAGAGCTCCGCGCCGAGTGGGATCCGGTCCTCCGCGAACAGATGGACGACATCCTGAAGAGAGGATCATGACGCAGGGAACTCACCATTACGTTGCCGACGATCGCAACGAGAATGTCCTTATCGACATAAACGGAGAGCATTTCGCGCGTCCCGATGCGAAGATCAGTGTCTTCGATAGCGGCTTCATGCTCGGTGACGGTGTATGGGAAGGGATCCGCTTGCACGCGGGCAAACTGGCCTTCCTCGAGCGTCACCTCGACAGGCTGTGGCGCGGGGCCAAGGCGATCCACATGGACCTCGGCATTTCGCGTGAGGAGATGGTCCGGCGCCTTTACGCGGTCCTCGATGCCAATGGGATGGATGGCGACGGGGTGCATATCCGCTTGATGGTGACCCGCGGCATTCGCTCCACGCCCTATCAGGATCCTCGCGTCGTCGTGACGCCTGCGACCATCGTGATTATTCCGGAGTGGAAAGAGCCTGCTCCCGAGACAGCGACCCGAATGCTCAAGCTGGCCACGGTTCACGTCCGGCGGGGTTACCCCGACGTGCAGGACCCGATGCTCAATTCGCACAGCAAGCTCAACTGCATCACCGCCTGTATCCAGGCTGCGCAGGCCGGCGCGGACGAGGGACTCATGCTTGACCCCCACGGCTTTGTGGCGACCTGCAATTCCACCCATTTCTTCATCGCGAAGGACGGCGAGATCTGGACGTCGAGCGGGGACTACTGCCTCGACGGTATCACGCGGGGCATCGTGATAGAGGTTGCGCGAGAGGCAGGCATCACCGTCCGCGAGCGCAACTTCTCACTTACTCACGTTTACGGTGCGGACGAGGCCTTTACAACCGGGACATTTGCGGGTGTTGCGCCGGTTGGCTCGGTTGATGGCAGGATACTGGGCGAGAGCAGGGGGCCGATGGTTGAACGCCTGCAGGGTCTCTATCTCGACCGTCTGGCCCGAGACACTGGTGGCGGAGGCCCTTCGTGACGATCAGGATCGCGATGTGGTCCGGGCCGCGAAACATCTCGACCGCGATGATGCGCAGCTTCGGCGCGCGTCCGGACTGCGCGGTTTCGGACGAACCTTTCTACGGCGCGTTCCTCAAGGCGAGCGGAGAGCCTCACCCGATGGCCCGGGAAACGATCGAAAGCATGGATTGCAACTGGCATTCCGTGCTCGAAACCCTGTCGGGGGAAGCGCCGGGTGACGAGCCAATCTGGTACCAGAAGCACATGCCGCACCACATGACCGGGCCGGTAGCCTTGGCTGCATTCACAAGCCATCGGCACGCTTTCCTGATCCGCGATCCCGATCGGGTCGTGGCAAGCTATCGTAAGAAGAACGAGTTGAGACGGCCCGAGATGCTCGGTTTCGCGCAGATGCGGCGTTATTTCGAGTTCGAGGCAGAGAGAACGGGGACCGTACCGCCGGTGGTGGATTCGGACGACATTCTTGCCGATCCAGCAGGGGTTCTCGGCAAGTTGTGCACGGCGCTCGGCATCGAATGGAATGCTTCCATGCTGAGATGGGAGAAGGGCCCTCACCCCGAGGATGGTATTTGGGGAGTGCATTGGTACGACAAGGTCAACAGCTCGACCGGCTTCGGTAAGGCGTCTGGAGACATGCCGCTGCTCGACGGCGAATATCGCAAGACCGCCGACGCATGTCGCGACGATTACCAAGAGCTGGCCCGCTATCGCATAATGGCCTGACATTCTGGCGCAATTTCAAGGCGACTGACCGCAATTGCTGAAGCTGTTTTCTCCCACCGGCGTTGATCGGGTGAGGAGCGAAAAATGGAATATGAAATCGATGACGACCCGCAGGGGCTCGAAGATGACGAGGAAGCAGCCCGCGACGGCGGAATCGTCGAAGACCATATCGCGCTGAAGAACCAGTCGAGCGTGCAACCCGATGACTATCCGGCGTCCTATCGGCGCGCCACTTCGCTGGTGAACCCTTCCCAGCAATCCTGAAATGATCTGAAGTAGCTGGCGGACAGGGTGGGATTCGAACCCACGAAGGGCTTGCACCCTTGCCGGTTTTCAAGACCGGTGCATTCAACCGCTCTGCCACCTGTCCGCGAGCAATTGGCCCGCTAGCGCGCTCTCGCCGACTTGTCACGCCGCAAACTCGTATCGAGAAGCAAGGAAACGCTTTCTAATCCGGCGCGTATGGCAAACATGCCATTTACCGTTCAGCTTTCTCGTGCGAGTGTTACCGCATGAAATTTACCAGCATCGCAGCCACCGCCGCAGCTCTTCTCTTAACCATGCCGGCTGCGCCGGCCGCCGCGCAGGACATGTCGTTCGATGCTTATCTGCAGCTGTTGATCGCCCGCGCACGGGCTGAAGGCGTTAGCGAGGCGACCTTGCAACGCATGACAGCCGATCTTTCGCCGAATATGCGCGTAATCGAACTTGATCGCGACCAGCCTGGTACTCCGACCACTTCGGGCTATCCGCCGCTTGCGCCCTATATTGCGCGACACGTCGATCGTGCGCGCATTAGCGGCGGCCA
>JABDNC010000124.1 GCA_013001165.1 Erythrobacter sp. | reverse complement strand
GGCGAACCCGCGATGGGCAGCGATGGAATAGACCTTCGGCTGGCTTGCGACCCTGCCTTCTTCAGCCACCCGTCAACGCCTCCTCGGTCGGCTTGATGTGCTGCGGCGTCCCGACCTCGTACCACATGCCGGTGAAGGCGACGCCGAAGAGGCGATCCTCCTCGATCGCGCGATCCCACAGCATGTTGGTTGAGAATTTTCCTTCCGGCGCATCGCGCAGCAGCCGGTGCGAAACCAGCTGGATACCGGTGTAGATGAAAGGGGCGATCCGGTCGGGCTTCTTGCGGCTGAGCCGCCCGGCCCCATCCATGTAGAAATCGCCCGTCCCATCGAAATTGCGCGCGCGGGCGTGGGTCACGACCAGCAGCAGCGCATCCATCCGGTCCGGGTCCCATGCAGCGGAAAGGTCGGCAAAGGCATTACGCGGCCCGTCGAGCCAGATGCTGTCGGCATTGCAGGCGAAGAAAGGATCAGGAAGCAGCCCTGCCCCTTTCGCCTTGACCATGCCGCCACCCGTTTCGAGCAGCAGCTCCCGCTCGTCGGAAAAAGTCACTGCAGGCGCCTTGCGCGGCCCCACATGTGCCTCGATGCTCTCGGCGAGATAGTGGACATTCACCACTGCCTTTTCGATCCCGGCATCCTCGACCCGGTCGAGTGCGCGGTCGATCAGCGGCTTTCCGGCCACTCGGACCATCGGCTTTGGCATGGTCGCGGTCAGCGGGCGCATGCGTTTGCCGAGGCCTGCCGCCATCAGCATGGCGGTATCCGAAACGAGTTTGCTCAAGCGATCTCTCCGCCGTGGGCATCGCGCAGGTCCTGCGGGATATTTGCATCGAACCAGGCGGCAACCGGCGCCATCGCTTCATGCGCTAGGTCGCGCTCCATCGCCTTCCAGACGCGCGGGATCATGCCGAGATAACGGGGCTTGCCGTCACGCTTGTAAAGGCGCGTGAAGATGCCGACGATCTTGGCGTTTCGCTGCGCACCCAGCCGCGCATAATCCGCCTCGAAATGTTCGGCGGGATCGGCCGCCGCGCGATAGCGGCACAGCATGTCGTGTTCGAGAGCTTCCGACACATCGCGCCGCGCGTCCTGCAACAGGCTGACGAGATCGTAGGCCGGATGGCCGACCAGGGCATCCTGGAAATCGATCAGGCCCTGTTCGCCAGCCAGCTTGCCCGGATCGAGCAGCATAATGTTTTCCGCGTGATAATCGCGCAGCACGGTGACGCCCGGGTTCTGGCGCGGGAGTATAGGTGAAAGCGCCGCTTCCCATGCAGCGGTCCAGCCCGCTTTATCGACCGCCAGGCCGGCGGCAGAACAATACCATTCGATGAACAACGCCGCTTCGCGCTGGTAGACGGCCATGTCGTAAGGATCGAACGGACCCGGGGGCAGCTGGTGGAGCTGAACCAGCGCGTCGATCGCCTGCGCATAGGTATCGTGTTCGTCGCCCGGATGGTCGTCGATCCACTCCTTCATCCGCTGGTCGCCGAAATCCTCAGTCAGCACCCAGCCTTTGGGAGCATCTTCCAGCAGAATCGCGGGGCCGCGCATGCCCTGTTCTTCGAGCCAATGGGCAACATGGAGGAAGGGCGCGGGATCTTCATGAGGCGGCGGCGCGTGCATAAGCATTGCCGTGCGGCTGCCCATCTTCAGGCGGAAATAGCGGCGGAAACTCGCATCGCCCACCAGCGGCGCGATTTCCGCGCCTTCCCATTCGGTGTCGCCAAGAAAATCGTGAATGCCGTCGGGTAGTGCGCTCATGGGATGCGGCTTTGCCAAGCCTCGCCCGGCTTCACAATGGCCCTCCGTCCATCGCCCACGGTTTCCAGCGCAATTGTGAGGCAGCCCGGCTCATGCTCGAAGCCGCCTGCATGATCGGGCCATTCGGCCAGCAGCGCAGCCCCCTCGCGGTAATCGTCGAGCCCGATCTCCATCGCTTCGGACGGGTCCTCCAGCCGGTAGAAATCGGCGTGGACCAGCGGCACGCGCAGATGGTCGTAGGTCTCGATGATCGTGAAGGTCGGCGATGGCACCTCGCCCTCGTGCCCCAGCGCCTTGATGATGGCGCGCGCAAGCGTGGTCTTGCCAGAGCCCAGCCCGCCGGTGAGCGCCACGACATCGCCCGGCTGAAGCCGCCGCGCGATCAGCGAACCGAAGGCATCCATCGCGTCGAGATCGGGAAGATCGCGAGTCACGGCAGCGTAATCGTGGCCGTCGTGCCGGCATTCTTGCGGCTCTGGATATCGAGCGCCCCGCCATGGGCCTCGACCAGTTGCCGGGCGAGCGGGATGCCGAGGCCCTGCCGCCGTTCGATCCCCTTGCCATCGGCGCTCATGCGAATGCCTTCCAGCGCGCGAGCAAGTTCGTGTTGGCTCATGCCCTCGCCATTGTCCGAAATAACGATGCGGTTCTGTCCGCGGCGCTTGGCGATATCGATCAGGATGCGCCCGCCGCGCGGTGTGTTGGCGATGGCATTGTCGAGAAGGTGGCCGATCGCGCGCTGTAATTGCTGGCGGTCGGCTTCGATAACTTTGCTGGCATTGCCCTTGACGTCCAGCGTCAACCCGCCTTCGACGATGCGGTCCTCGCGCTTGCGCACGATCTGCTCGATGAATGGGATCATCTCCAGTTTCGACTTGCGCAGCGGCATCAGGCCAGCCTCGGACTGCGACAGATCGAGTACGTTTTCGACCTGCGCGGTAAGCTTCCCGACCGACATGGTGATGGCCTGCACATATTCCTGTGCTTGCGGGCTGAGGTCCCCGGCAATGCCCTGCGACAGCAATTCGGCAAAACCGCCGATGGAGGTCAGCGGGGTGCGGAATTCGTAAGACATGTTGGCTAGGAAACGCGTCATCACCGCGTCGGCCTCTTCCAGCGCGCGATTGCGTTCGCGCAAGGCCTCTTCCGCCTGCTGCGACGCCGTGACGTCGAGCACCGTGATCAGGCCGTTGCCATCGGGCAGAGGGACGCCGGCATAGTCGAGTGTACGTCCATCGGCGAGCGCGATGCGCCCACGGCGGTTCTTGCGGTCGAGCGTGGCTGAGCGGATCGTCTGGCCGATCTCGGAAATTTGCTTGGGATCGGCGAGCTGTTTCGAGATCGCCTCGAGAAGCTGTTCGGCCTGCGGATGCCCGTCCAATTCCTCGCCCTCAAGGCCCCAAGCGACCGGAAAGCCGCGGTTCCATAGCTCAAGGTGCCCGTCCGGCGCGAAGACGGCGAGTGCTTCGAACAAGCTGTCGAAGGTCGCGGTACGGGTGCGAAGTAGGGTGTCGCGTGTGGCCGAGAGGGCCAGCTGCTCGGTCTGGTCCTCTGCGATGAGGACGAGGCCACCATCGGGAAGCGGCTGGGCGACGAGGCGCAAATGCGTGCTGTCGGGCAGCGGCCAGGCGACTTCCTCGGGCTCGTCCATCTGGAACCATTCGCCCAGTTCCTTGCGCCAGGCAGGGAAGTCGCGGACTTCGGGAATGCGGCCATTCTCGCGCGCGACCATCAGCATCTGCTCGAAGGTGGTGCGCTCGTTGACCACGCCGGGAGGCAGCGAGAAGACGCGGTGGAACGGCTGGTTCGCAAAGGTCATCCGGTGCTGCGCATCGAACTGGGCGACCCCGATCGAAAGCTGGTCGAGCATCGAGCGCTGTGCCTCGCGGAAGGCGCGGAATTCTCGCGCCTGCTCTTCCATTTCCTCGATATCGACGGCGTAGCCGGCGATCCCTTCGCCCACCAGCGGCAGGTCGGTGACACGGATCGTACGGCGGGCGTTATTGATGGTTGCGGAGAGAATGCGTTCGATCGGCTGTCGACGGTCGGCCGATTGCTGCGCGACCTGCGCTGCGCTGCGCCCGCCGACTTTTTCGACGAGTTCGATCTGGTCCGCCACGACCTGGTCCGCGCTCTTCGCACCGACAGCCTCGACATAGGCCTTGTTGACCAGCCGCAGCTGCATGTCCGCGCCGCGGAACCACATTGGCATTGGCGCGGCCTCGATCAGGCCTACCAGCGCGCCGAAATCGTCACGTGCGCGCGCTGCTTCCTCGCCGAGGCGGGCGAGTTCATCATCGGTCTCGGTGAAATCGAAGACCCAGATCAGCGCAGCACCGCTGGGCGAAACGGCCGGATCAGCCAGCGCCCCGCGCAGGGCAAGCGACTTTCGCGAACCGGGCGGGCGCAGGGCCAGCTTGAAAGGCTTCGCGCTTTTCTGCGTGCGTCTGACCAACGTCGAAAGTTCTTCGACCTGGTCTTCGGACAGGCCCATGTCGCCCGTACCGGCCAATTCGCTTAGATATTCGGGGACCTTGTCCAGTCCGATCCAGCGGGCAAAGCGGTCGGGCGCTTCGATCCGTCCGTCCACACGCACGAGCAGCGGGATGGCGGGTCCTTCCTCGACCATGCGCGAGAGCCGGCGGGCAACTTTTTTATGCGCCGCGGCCGCCTGGCTGTCCCGGCTGGCCTTTATCATCAGCCACATCGCCGTGACGGTCCACAGCGCCAGCATCAGGCCGATGATAGGAAGGAGGACGGGCGAAATTTCCATTACCTGCCAGCTATTAGGCTAGCGGCGTGGATGCAACGTGAAGATTCGGGCGCGCGGCGCAAAATATGCGTTGCGCGCCCGATTGCATTAGTAGCGGTAGTGTTCCGGCTTGAACGGACCTTCGACCGGCACGCCGATATAGTCAGCCTGTTCCTTGCTGAGCTGGGTGAGCTTGACGCCCAGCTTGTCGAGGTGGAGCGCGGCGACCTTTTCGTCGAGCTGCTTGGGCAGGACGTAGACGTCGTTCTCGTAGCTGTCGGTGTTTTCCCAGAGTTCGATCTGCGCCAGCACCTGATTGGTGAAGGAGCAGCTCATCACGAAGCTGGGGTGACCGGTGGCGCAGGCGAGGTTCACGAGACGGCCCTTGGCGAGCACGATGATTTCCTTGCCGTCTGGGAACTTCACGAGGTCGGTGCCCGGCTTGAGTTCGGTCCACTCGTAATTGTCGAGTGCGGAGATCTGGATTTCGCTGTCGAAGTGACCGATGTTGGCGACGATCGCCATCGGCTTCATCGACTTCATGTGTTCTGCGGTGATGACGTCTTCATTGCCGGTCGTGGTGACGAAGATGTCGGCGCGCTTCACCGCGTCTTCCATCGTCACGACCTCATAGCCTTCCATCGCCGCCTGCAGGGCGCAGATCGGGTCGATTTCGGTCACGAGCACGCGTGCGCCGCCATTGCGGAGCGACTGGGCCGAACCCTTGCCGACGTCGCCATAGCCGGCAACGCAGGCGATTTTGCCCGAAAGCATCACGTCGGTCGCACGGCGGATCGCGTCGACCAGCGACTCGCGGCAGCCATAGAGGTTGTCGAACTTCGACTTGGTCACGCTGTCGTTCACGTTGATCGCGGGGAACGGCAGCTTGCCCTGCTTGGCGAGGTGGTAGAGGCGGTGGACACCGGTCGTGGTCTCTTCGGACACGCCCTTGATCGCCTTCACCGACTTGGTGAGGTAACCTGGCTTCTTCGCGACGAATTCCTTCAGCGCCCGCTGCATCTCGATTTCTTCGGCATTCTGCGGCTCGGGCATTTCCTCGCCGGCCTCGATGCGTGCACCCCACAGGGCGAACATCGTCGCATCGCCGCCATCGTCGAGGATGAGGTTTGCGGTGCAATCGGGGTCTTCATCGCTGGACCAGTCGAATATCCGGCCGACATAGTCCCAGTATTCGGCGAGGCTTTCACCCTTCACCGCGAAGACGGGGATGTCGTTGGCGGCCATGGCGGCTGCGGCGTGGTCCTGCGTAGAGTAGATGTTGCAGGTCGCCCAGCGCACTTCTGCGCCCAGAGCGGTCAGCGTTTCGATCAGGACCGCGGTCTGGATGGTCATGTGCAGCGAACCGGTGATGCGCGCGCCCTTGAGCGGCTGGGCATCGCCATATTCCTCGCGCGTGGCCATCAGGCCGGGCATTTCGGTTTCCGCGATACGGATTTCCTCGCGGCCGTAATCGGCCAGCGCAATGTCCTTGATGACGTAATCGGAGAATTCGGTCACGGGCAGTCCTTGATATTACAGGAAAACTAGGCCGCGCACGAAGAAGGGGCGGCACTGTCGAAGCGCCGCCCCTAGCCTTTCAGCGGAGGCAGAGCAACTGCCCCTCCGCTCTACCTCTTTCGATCCCGAAAGGCCTTAGCGCCGCGCCCAGCGCCCCCCGCTGCGCGGTGCCGGTCCAAGCAACTCATCAGCAGCCTGGTGAAGCACGGCCGAGTCCTTCGTTTTCGAAAGATCGTGCGTGATTTCTTTCAGTTCCGCGCAGTCGAGCCACGGGTGGCCCTGGCCGTACTGGTTTGCCATGCCGACACTGATGCGATCGAGTGCGCGCTTGGCGCCCTTCTTGCCGTGACGGGCAACGAGGCCCTTCTCAAGCGTGCGAGCCGAATGATTCAGCGCACCGATGTGAGCTGCAGAGAACTTTCGATAGTGCGGCTGGAAATCGTCCTTACCCATGCGGCAACGCAGCGAAGTGACCATCAGCATGATGTCGAGCTTGCGGATTTGCTCGTGCTGGGCCGATGCGCTTGCAGTGCTCGGCGTCATAAGGATAGCAGCGGCCGTTGCGGCGGCTGCCATGGTTTTCTTGAAATGCATGTCCCTTGGTCTCCCGTCGTGCGGACGTCCCGTGTCCACAACCAAGGTGTGCCTGCAGAATGTTTACCGGGTTTTAAAGGTGCGAAGTAAACCGCGGTTAACCATCCACCACCCTTGTATGCACGGCCCGTCTCACTAGATGCTGGGTGTGGATTTGAAGACACAGGAGTTTTAACAAATGACAATTGCCGTAGGCGACCGCCTTCCCGACGTAAAACTGGTCAAGGCTACCGCCGAAGGCCCCGAGCAGGTCCAGTCTTCGGACTACTTCAAGGACAAGACCGTGGCGCTGTTCTGCGTGCCCGGTGCCTTCACCCCGACCTGCTCTGCCAAGCACCTGCCCGGCTATGTCGAAAAGGCCGATGAGCTGAAGGCCAAGGGCGTCGACGAGATCGTCGCAACGGCAGTCAACGATGCCTTCGTGCTCGGTGCCTGGAACCAGGCCGCGGGCAGCCAGGACATCACCATGCTGGCTGACGGCAATGGCGATTTTGCCAAGGCCACTGGCCTCGATGCCGATTTCTCCGGCTTCGGCATGGGGCAGCGCGCCCAGCGCTACTCGATGCTGGTCGAAGACGGCGTGGTTAAGCAGCTCAACGTCGAAGCACCGGGCGACTTCTCGGTCTCGAGCGCGGAGCACATGCTCGGCCAGATGTAAGCCGGCCACCCGTCCCGTCTGAGGACAAATGCGCGCCCCGTCTTGCCACCCGGCACGGCGGGGCGCAGTCTTTTGCGCGCACTTCGGGGGAACGTGGCCATGGAAGACAAGACCGCAGGGGATGACAAGTTCGGCATGCTGCTCGGCTGGAGGGCAGACCCTGCCGGCGAAAAGATCGCGTTGCTAATGCAGAGCACGAGCAAGGTCGTCGACAGCAGCGAAGACGTGCGCGAGTTTCGCTATTTCCTCACCAAGCAGCAGGCGGTGCAGCTGGGTAATTATCTATACGGTGTGGCGGGCGAAACTGCACCAACGCCGAAGAAGCGCGGGTTCTTCGCGAAATTCACCGGTGGCTGAAAGTTTTTAGTGAAGTCGAAGGAGGTCGTAACATCCGAGAGTGGGTGGGAAGCGGATCTCTTTATCTGGCGTGAAGCCACAAAGCATTGTGAACCTGAATCTCAATCAGATCCAACCAGCTCCGCAGATTACGTCATTGGGAAAGCACCCGCTCAGCGGGGGCGATGAACTCACACCGGAGACCTTTGGGGTCGTAATCCAAAACAACCTCGCAGCCGAACTGGGAAGCCAAACTCTTTTCGATCATGAACGATCCGAAGCCTGAGCTCTCGGGCATGACTACTTCTGGGCCTCCAGACTCGATCCACGTCAACTTTAGAACTCGCCTATCGCCTTCATCGATTTCGCTCCAAGCGATCGCGACGCTCCCACTCTCAGTCGAAAGTGCACCATACTTTGCGGCATTCGTCGCAAGTTCATGCAACGCCAGCCCGAAACCCTGTGCAGCTGTTGCCCTTATCCTCGTGGGTGGTCCCGATATCCTAATCCGGTCTCCGATTATGTGCTCAAAATGTCGTAACTGAGAGCGGATCAGTTCATCGATTGGCACGTCCTCCCAAGAATTTTGCACGAGCACGTTGTGGCTTGCCGACAAGCCCGCAATTCTAGCCTCAAGTTGGGATACGTAGTCCTCAGGATTTCGCTTCGCAGTTTGTCGAGCGAGAACTTGAACGACCGCAAGCACGTTTTTCGCGCGATGGTTCATCTCGTTCAGGATCAGCTTTTCCCGCTCTTCCCTCGCACGCCGTTCGGTCTCATCGGTGATAGAAGCGAAGAACACTCCGCCTTCATCGGGGAAGTATTGGAGTTGTACAGATACGGGATAAGTCGACCCGTCTTTCCTCATGTGAACTGTCTCAAACTGGAGAATTTCGACCTCACGGTTGAGCAGTGGTTCAACGTACGAGCGAAACTCCTCCTCCGTATATTCGGGCTTTAGGTCCCATGGCGTACGGTCGCGAAGCTCCTCCATCGTGAAGCCCAGATTTTCCCGAGCACCCCGGTTAACAAGCTCGAATTGGAATGACCGATTACCGAAGACGTAAGCCTCGCTTACGGACGCTTCGACAATCTTGCCCAGCCGTTCATTCAATGATGCGGTGGCGATGCGTTCGAGTTCAGCTGCTGCCCTAGCAGAAAAAAGCTCGACGATTTCCGTGACTGTTTGTGTATCCGAGAATGGCTTTTCGTCCATCACGGCAACCAAACCGAAAACGCGTCCGTCAAGAGATCTCAGGGCAGTCCCTGCGTAACTCTTTGCCCCAATTTCGACGAGCATTTCGTCAAATGGGTAGAGCCTCGTAATATCGTCTGCATAGCAACAGACACCTTGTGCGGCGACGTCCGCACATGGTGTGTTGCGTAGGCCGTATACAAAATTATCGGCGGGACCGTGGTCCCAAAAGGCTATGGTAGTGGCTTCATGTGGATTTGCAGGGTCAAACCGACAAACAAAAGCCCATCTGACATCGAGGGCTTTCGCCAATCCTTCGACCACGACGGGGAAGTATGCCTCTCCGACCACGCGCGATGTATCCGCCAAGATCGAAAGAGCATTTTCGATCGTGGGCGTGTGCGCGACAAGGCTGGGATCGATACGATTCAACGCGACCTCCCTATGATTGCTTCATCATAGACCGGCTTGTCGGCGCAAGCAAACCATTCCGGCTAACGAAGGATCAACATCCTAGGCAATTCATGCCTTGGCCCATTGCTCCGAGCACAAATGTCAAACGTCAGAAAACGGGTCGTAAGCCGACGGGCAGCTCTCAGGCCCCTTATGCCCCGTCTCACCCATATCCCATCAAGCTCAGCACTTCCTTGCGGCTGCGCTGGTCTTCGAGGAAAGTGCCCATCATACGGCTGGTGACCATGCCGACACCCGGTGTGCGCACGCCGCGGGCGGTCATGCAGCTGTGCTGCGCATCGATCACCACGGCCACGCCCTGCGGCTGGAGGTTTTCCCAGATGCAGTCGGCGACTTCGGCGGTCAGGCGTTCCTGCACCTGCAGGCGGCGCGCATACCCATGCAGGACGCGGGCCAGCTTTGAGATGCCGACTACGCGGTCGTTCGGCAGATAGGCGATCGCCGCCTTGCCAATGATCGGCGCCATGTGGTGTTCGCAGTGAGACTGGAACGGAATGTCCTTTAGCAACACGATTTCGTTATAGCCGCCTACTTCCTCGAACACCCTGCTGAGGTGGATACCCGGATCCTCTTCGTAGCCGACGCAATATTCCTTCCACGCGCGCGCGACGCGCTTTGGCGTGTCGAGCAGACCTTCGCGGGTCGGATCGTCGCCCGTCCATTCGATCAGCGTGCGGATCGCGTCCTGCACGTGTTCGGGCACCGGCGGTTTGCCAAGCGGGTTGTCTTCGTCGGGTCCGACCAGGCTGCTCACTTGCCGTTCTTCCTTCTGAACTTGTTGCGCATGCGCGCGAGGCGGCTTCCCTTGCGGAAAAGTCCGCCCTTTGCAAACGGCTCGAACATATCGTCGGGATGCTCGGGGTCGAGCAGGCCGCTCTGCGCCAGCGATTCCTGTGCATCGTTCAAGTCCGGTGGATGATAGCGCTGCAGATTGCGCCCCTCTTGCGGGGTCAGCGTATGGTCGATCATCGAGGCCATCGAACCGTAACGGGCCTGCAGCTGCGGAACCTCGTCCTCTTCGATGCCGCAATGTTCTGCCAGCAATGAATGACGCAGGCTTGCGATCATGCCGCTCGTCCCCGCATTCGCCTTACGTGTGGAATCGATGAACACATCGCACTCGCTGTCGAGGCCCATGGAGCGGTTGTTCATGTTGGCAGAGCCGATGCGCAGGATCTCGTCATCGACGATCATGATCTTGGCATGGACGTAGATCGGTGTTTCTCCGGTCATCGGGGTCCAGATGCTGAAGCGGCCCTTCTTATCCGCCTCCTCTATAGAGCGGACCAGCTCGGCACGCGCATGGTCCATCGCCTGCTGTTCCAGCCAGCCGTCGGCATTGGCCGGATGGACGATCACAATCTCGGGCGGATCGTCTTCCTGCAGCCGTTCGATGATCGCCTCGGCGATTACGCGCGAGGCAAAATACTGGCTCTCGGCATAAATGAAGCGCTTGGCCCGCTTGATATGCGCGAGGTGAAGCTGCTCGATCTCCTTCACCTCGTCCCAATCGCGATAGGCGGCGCGCGTCCTCGCGATACCGATCTCTACATTCTCGAATTGCGCCTTGAGCGGTTCGGGCCAGGGCGAGTTCACGCTCGGTTCGTATTGAGGCAGGCTGCCGCCTCCTGCGCGGGTCCAGCGGTCTTCGCCCAGTTCCTCCAGCGCATTGGCGACATCGCCCTCCATCATCATGGTGGCATCGTGCCAAGGCTCATACGGGGCGCCGCGAGGGGTTATTCGGCGCTCGTCATCTTCCTCGTGTTCACGCGTGTCCCAGCGCTTGTCGGTCATGTCGATGCCGCCGCAAACCGCGACCTTGCCGTCGAGGATCGCCAGCTTCTGATGATGGCTGCAGCCAACCGGATGCGCCGTGTCGAACTTGAAGTTGATCCTCCGGTGGCGAACCCAGCGCGCCAAGTCCCACATCATCGATGCGCGCAGCGGCATGGTGAAGACGCCGAAATTCCACTTGAGGATGCGGATATCGAGCTTCTTGCGATGCCTTGCGAGCCAGGCAATAAAACTGCCCAGCCGCCGCGGATAGCCGCGCTTCCACGGTCGCTGCCACCAACGCCGGCCGCGTTCGAGATGGATGCGCGTGTCGAAATCCCAGCCGATCAGCAACATGCGTCGACGCGTCTTGAGCATCGCTTCCTGCATGAACGCAAAGTAGTCGGCGGCATCGATGATGACCGATGCCTTGCTCGCCATTTCGTACCGCCAGACACCCGGCTCAACGCCAGGATCCAGCTGCGAGGTGCGGCTGGATGCCCCGTCAGGCTGCGTGTCGGAAGCCCCCTCCTCGGCCATGCCTAGTCCTTGGCATCCTCTTTGGCTTCGGGCGTCACCTCGGCCTCGGCCTTCTCTTCTTGCTTACGCCGATCAAAGACCTCGCGCATGTGCTGCATATCGTCTTCGTCGAGATGATTCTCGAAATCGGGGAAGTGGTCTTCTTCCTCTTCCTCGATGTGGTGGCGATACTGGTGGTCGAAACTTTTGAATTTCGTCAGCCAGCCGCCTTCCGACATGTCGGTCGCGGCGAGATCGTTGAGCGCTTCGTCAATCTCGTGATGTTCGGCGACCGAGTGGCGCGTCTCGTCCGTGGTCGGCGGCTTGCGCAGCATGGTCGAATAAAGCGCCTGCTCTTCTGCAGCGGCGTGGCTTTTCAGTTCCTTGGTAAGCTCCTCGAACAGCTCCTTGCGCTCATTGGTGTCGCCGCTGGTCTCCAGCAGCTTGTCGAGCAACTCGCGGTGCTTGTCGTGGTCCTTCTTGAGGCGGGCGAAAATTTCGGTGGCGTCGGCCATGGCGGGGATTCTCCTTTTGCCTTTCAGAACAGGTCGAAAGCGCAGCGGTTCCTGCGATCCTTGAATGCAATGTCCTCGCACCGCATATCACGGCGATGAGCAAAGACCCTTCAGGGCCCACCCAGACGCAGATGCAACAAATGGCAGAAGCGGTCGTGCGCAGCTTGCCGGAGAAATTCCGCGAGCAGATGGGCGAGATCGTGATGCGGGTGGAAGATTTCGCAACAGTCGAACAGCTCGAATCGGTCGAGCTCACCAGCAAGTGGGAGCTAACCGGCCTTTATGAAGGCGTGGCGCTGACCGAACGATCGGTCTGGGAGAGCCACCGCATGCCTGCGCGGATCTGGCTATTTCGCGAACCGCTCATCGCTGAATGGCGCGACACCGGCGTACGCATGGATGACCTCGTCCGTCACGTGGTGATCCACGAGGCGGGTCATCATTTCGGCTTCTCCGACGACGACATGCACTGGCTGGAAGACAACGCCGACTGATGCGCGAGCGCTCAGGCGTGCGGGTTCGTGTCCGGAATGCCCAGCGATGCAGCAAACCCCGGCTGCGAAAGACAGGTGCGGAAGGATCCCCCGCTTCCCGGTAGCTCCTGCGTCGGGCAGGCCTCATCGACCTGCCCCTTGTGCATGATGGTCCGGTTAAGCGCTGCAGCGCGCTGGATGGATTCGTGCGACCTTATGACCATGTCTGTCCCCTTCCATCCTACGCTGGCTTCGTCCCCAAGCCATTGATCGCAGGATGCCGGCGCACCTTATGCGCGAGCGGGCAAGGCGCAACGGTGGGGCAGCCGATGGAATGCAGTTTTGCCAACACTGTGTCCGTCTGCTGTCACGCTTTCGGGTGACACCGCCGGCTGCAAAAGCGGTCCAGAACCAAAAAAGCCCACGACCACTGCGGGTCATGGGCTTGTTTGGCGCGCCAGGAAGGATTCGAACCTCCGACCGCCTGATTCGTAGTCAGGTACTCTATCCAGCTGAGCTACTGGCGCGTTGGAGGGCGGCACATAGGTGGGTGCTGCGGCCTTGGCAACACCTAATCCGCGTATTTTTCCATCAAGGATGCAGCAAGCACTATATCGAGCGGCGGCTTCTCCAGCGCGGTCACTTCATCGGCACTGAACCAGTCCACTGCCCCGCCTTCCAACGCCTGTGGTTCGCCTTCCCAATGCGTGCATGTGTAAAGGAGTATGACAATCGGGCGCTCTCGAGTGCCCTCGGCTTCCTGAGCAAATCTTGACGGGGCAAGTTGTTCGGCCCGAATCGCGATCCCGAGCTCTTCCTCGATCTCTCGAACCAGCGCATTTGCGGGGGTTTCGTGCGACTCGACCTTGCCGCCGGGAAATTCCCACAACCCGCCGTGATGCTTGTGATCGGGCCGTTTATGCATGAGCCAGCGCCCGTCCCCGCCCCGCAGAGCTAGGGCAACTACCAAGGTGATTGTCGGGAAATTTTCCAAACTTTCGTGATTCCGCAACTTTTTCTTAACACCTGCCCGAGTACCCAATGGATGTCAGCTACGAATTGACATTGGGGGCAACCGAAGTGGTCGAGTTTCTGAAAAAACTGAAAGCCGACGACCGCGGTGCGACTGCTGTTGAATACGGGCTGATCCTCTCACTGATCTTCTTGGCCCTGATGGGGGCTGTGGAAGCTTTCGGACAAACGACGATCGACATGTGGAATGGGATCTCGACCGAAATGCAGAACGCAGGAATCTAAGACGCAGGGTGAAGAGGTCAAAAAGACGCTGGCACGGTTACGATTTGTCAACTTGTCGGCGTCAGAACGAGGATAGCTCAAGCCGTAGGACGCGGTGCGAGCCGGGTACGAAGACTGAACCAGGAGACATAACATGAAGTTCATCAACAAGCTGCGCAACAACGAAGAAGGCGCAACCGCAATCGAGTACGGCCTTATCGCTGCTCTGATCGCCGTTGCTGCAATGACCGCAATGGGCGCACTCGGCAACCAGCTCGACGCCACCTTCACCACGGTGTCGGACGAAATGGCTACCGCCAACGTCTAATCGGCGATTGTCGATACAAAAAGGGCGGCGAGGGTATTCCCCTCGCCGCCTTTTTTTGTGCCTGAAGGAAATGTCGATCAGCTTCCGCGGATGACGATCTTCACCTTCTGGCCGGCCTGGAGCTGATCGTTCGAGCCAAGGCCGTTGAGGACGCGGAAGCGTTCTTCCTGCGCAGTGGGATAGGCCATCCGGCGCGAGAGCGAACTGACCGTATCGCCGCTGCGAACGGTAATCACATCGAGCACGCGCGGCACGACCTGTGCCGCTTCCTGCGTCGAGACACGGCGCACCGACGAATACATCTGATTGAACGTGCTCGCCTGGCCAGCCGGAGTGATCGCAAGGAAGTGATAGGCGCGATCGTTCGCGAATTCATACGCAAAGACCGTCACGTCTACCTGGCTCTGGCCGTTGCTCACTCGCGCCGTGCCGAAAGCCGCCGGCAATCCGTTCACGGTCCGCGTCTGGATGCTCGATGGCGTGATCTGCTGCTGCTGGCTCAGCCCCGAGAACACGCTCTGGACGTAGCTCTGGAGATTGCCGTTGTACGGGGCGAGCGTGAATTGCGCTTTCCCGCTCTGGCCGTTGATGGTCACCGACCTCGTGCCGTTGACCATGTAGAAGCCCTGCGGCGCTGTGAAGGCGAGACGCAGTTCCGGATGGATGAACTGGCGACCTTCCACGATGCCCTGTTCGGGATCATCACCATAGACCAGCCCGTCGATGCGGGTGAGGAAAGTGTCTCGGTTGAGCGTGCCGCTCATGCCCTGCGCCTTGCTCAAAGCGGTCTGCACACGGCTGGCAGGATCGGGATGGGTCGAGGCCCATTCCGGAAGGCGCGCATCGTCACGGCCCTGAAGGCGCGCGTCGAGCGCGTTCTGGTTTGCAAGGCTTGCCAGGACCGTTGCCATGGCGCGCGGATCATAACCCGCGTTGTTAAGGTACTGGATGCCGAGCTCGTCGGCTTCCAGTTCCTGGTTGCGCGAAAACTTCAGCGTCAACATCTGCGAACCTTGCAGCGCCGCCTGGCCGAGTTGCTGGCCGAGCGGGTTACTGCCGAGCAGGACGCTCGAAAGGATTGCGGCACCGACGCCGAGCAGCTGGTTCTTCTGCGCCGCGGCCTGACGGCGCTGCGAGTGGCGGGCGGCGACATGGCCGACTTCGTGGCCGAGAACGCCGGCCAGTTCGGCCTCGTTGTTCATCAGCGTAACGAGCTGGCGGGTGGTGTAGATGTAGCCGCCGGGAATCGCGAATGCGTTGTTCACCGGGCTATTGACGAGGCTGACGGTGAAGCTGTCACGCGCCCCGCCAAGGCCCGATTGCACGGCGATGTTCTTGCCGACCTGCTCGACATATACCGCTTGCGGTCCGGTCATTGCACCGCCGAATTCAGCAAGCAGCTGCGGGTGAGCTTCGGCGCCGATTTGCGCTTCGCTCTGGGTGATCGGTGCAGAGGCATCGGGGATGGCTCCGCCCATGCAACCGGCAAGCGCGATCGACAGAACTGCAGTGGTGGAAGTGGCGATTATTCTTGTGCGCGACATGGCGTATCTCCCTGGGGAGGCAGCGCGCGTGTCATCGATGACCGAAGCGCAGCCCGTTTGGTTTACCTTGGGAGAACAGGAAGATGGGCCGGTTTGTTCCCGCGCCCAGCCCTTATCGTGCGCTGACGATCAGCCCGCCATCTGCAGAAAGCGCTCCTCACGCATCCGCTTTAGCTCGTCGGGAGAAGATTTCGAAAGCATGTCGAGTTCCTCGCCGATCGCCCGGCCAAGCCTTTCCGCCATTCGCTTGGGATCGCGATGCGCACCGCCAACCGGCTCGGCAACGATGCGGTCGATCACGCCGAGCTTTTCAAGATTTTGCGCCGTGATTTTCATCGCTTCGGCGGCATCGGGTGCCTTTTCGGCCGTACGCCAAAGGATCGAAGCGCAACCTTCGGGTGAAATCACCGAATAGACAGCATGTTCGAGCATCAGGACGCGCTCTGCACTGGCAAGCGCGACCGCGCCACCCGAACCGCCTTCACCCACGATGGTCGCAACCATCGGGACCGGCAGCGCAAGGCAGGCCTCGGTCGAACGGGCAATGGCTTCCGCCTGGCCGCGCTCTTCGGCCTCAACACCGGGGAATGCGCCCGAGGTATCGACCAGTGTTACGACCGGCAGGCCGAAGCGGCCGGCCATTTCCATCAGGCGAATCGCCTTGCGATAGCCTTCGGGCTTACCCATGCCGAAGTTGTGCCGGATGCGGCTGGCGGTATCGTTGCCCTTCTCGTGACCGATCAGCACGACCTTGCGGCCATTGAGTTTCGCAAAGCCGCCGAGGATAGCCTCATCCTCGCCATAGGCACGGTCACCACCCAGCGGCACGAATTCCTCGAACGCATGCTCCACATAGTCGCGGAAATGCGGGCGCGAAGGGTGGCGCGCGACCTGAGTTTTCTGCCAGGGGGAAAGCGATTCGTAGGTGGTCGCGAGCAATTCCGCGCTCTTCACCTCGAGCCGCTCGAGCTCCTTGGAGATATCGACATCGTCGCCTTCCGACGCATTGCGCAGTTCGGCAATGCGCTTTTCAAGCTCTGCGACAGGCTTTTCGAATTCGAGATAGGAAACCATCGCAGACCCGCTAGTCGCTACGGCGGGACTGCGCAAGCGGGTGACGTTCGTTGACCAGCTTCACCAGCCGCGCTGCGTCCACATGCGTGTAGATTTGTGTGGTCGCGATATCGGCATGACCCAGCAGGGTCTGCAGCGCGCGCAGGTCCGCCCCGCCCTCCAGCAAGTGCGTGGCAAAGGCGTGCCGCAGCACGTGCGGGCTGAGTTTTTCGGGCGGCAGGTCGGCGCGGACCGCCAGTTCTTTCAGCATCTGGAACAATCTGACGCGAGAGAGATGCTTGGTGCGCGAGGGAAACAGCCATTGCGATCCCGTCGGGCGGACCGCCAGCCAGCGTGACAGGGCCTGCTTCGCGCGCCTGCTCACGGGGACAAGACGGGCCTGTCCGCCCTTGCCAGTCACCGTGAGGAAGGGTTCGTCGCGCGGTACCGCCGAGAGGGGCAGCGAAACGAGCTCGGTCGCGCGCAGTCCCGAGCCGTAGAGCAACTCAAGCATGACCAGCATGCGGACCGATTCCGGCCGGTCGCTCCGGGCTTCTGCCTCGGCTTGCTGGAACAGCGCTTCGACCTGCGCATGGCCGAGAATTTTCGGCAACGGTCTGCGGATCGACGGGCGCGGCAAAGCGTGGGTCGGATCATCCTCGCGATCGCCTTCATCCACGAGAAATCCGAAAAACTGGCGCAGCGCGGAAATCTTGCGCGCCATGGTGGAAGGCGCGAGCGAGGACCAGCCTTGCCCCAGCTTGGCGAGCTGGGCCGGTGTGGCGCCCGCCAGGTCGCCCCCGAGCAGTTCCTCTGCCTGTTGCAGGTCCCGCCCGTAGGCAAGTAGTGTATTGCGCGCCGCACCCCGCTCTGCGGCGAGCATGGCGAGGAAATCCTCGATAGTGCTCATGGCCCGATCAGGCTCGCGCGACCGCCTCCGCGGCGATCATCCGGGCTTCGGCATTGAGGCCGACGCGATTGAGAGCCGACACGATGTGATAAAGGTGCCGCGCGGTCATTTGGTCCCAGCTGGTGCCCTGCATACCAAGCCCGGCGAGCATCACGACAAGCGCGCCATTGTTGGCATCGGCCGCCTTGTCGATCATGCGGGTCCATGCCGTCGGCGCACGCAGGTTGACGCCCAAACGCTCGCTATATTCGGCGATATTATCGGCATTGGTGCGACCAAGGCCCGCAAGCCCGGCAAGCAGCATCTTCGACTTGCGCTGGCCCGAGGATTCATCGCCATTCTCGAAACTGTCGAGCTGGCCGTCGGTCACAGCGACATTCTGCGGATTGGCAAGCGCCAACAACGCCCAGCCCTCGCTGCCTTCCTCGACGACATTCGCCCAGCGCATCGCGTCGCGATCGAGTCCGGCGGTCAGCATGGAGGCGATCAGCTGCGCGGCATCGCCTTCGAAATCATCGCTCGGCGTGAGGCGTGCGGAAGCATAGGCCGTCAGGACCAGCCCGGCATATTCGTCATCGCCCAACCAGACATCGCGGATCGCTTCGAGGCGGGCGTTCGCATCGGGATCGACATAGGCATCGCGCAGGCGCGCAGCCCGTGCGATCGCCGCGTCCGCATCCTCCTGCTGTTCGCGGTTCGCATAGAGTTGCGAATAGAGATCCACCATCGCCGCAGACGAGAAAATGCCCGCCGCTGCCGCCATGTCGGCACCGCGCAGACGTCGCACGATCGGAAGCGCGGGCGTACTCGCCCCGGCCTTGAGATAATAGGGGCCGAGCTGTTCGAGTAGGCCTTCGGGAATCGGTTCGCCCAAGGCATTGGCGAGCGCGAACCGCCAAGGGTTCATCGCTTCGATATCGTCCCATTCGATGGTGACGGCGCGGCGGCCCTGCCCGGCGGCACCGGCGTAACGCTGCGCCAGCAGGACGTCGATCCGGTCTTCTTCTGTACGGCTGAGCAAGCGGCGCAGATCATTGTTCGCAGCGGTCGTTTCGCCTGCGTAGGCCGCGCAAATGCCTTCGAACATCTCCCACTGCACGTCGTCGCGATCGGCGCGTCCGAGGCGCACGACCGGACAGGCCCCGGTGATGTCCGCAGTTCCGACATAGGCATCGATCGCGGCATCGATCAGTTCGGAAGAATAGTCGGCCGTATCCACGTCCTGCACCAGAGCGCGGGCCGCGGAGTGTTCACCCATCGCGTTCAGCGCTGATGCACGCAGCGCCGCGAACTCAACCGGGTTCATCCCCTCGGGAGCTGCGAGACGGCTCGCCAACGCGCGGCGCACGAGGATATGACCCCAGCGCGAGACGAGCGGCTGGTTCGTGTTGACCAAAGCAGCACGGACGATCGAGGCAGGCTGGCGCGCAAGCGATGCGACCGGCAGTCCGCCTTCACTCTCATCGATAATGCCGACCCGTTCCGTTGACCGGCGAGCCGCGGGAGGAATGTCGTAGCGCGGCTTGAGCCCGAGAAGATCGTCGAGCTCGTCTACAGTCAGTTCCTCGAGTTCTTCTACCGAGGGAATATCCGATAGCGACACACCCGAAGTGTCGACCGGTCCGGGATCAGTGGGGACTGGCTGAACCGTTGCGGATCCCTGAGGCTGTGCAGGTGGTACGGGCGTAGCCGGTGCAGCGGGAGCTGACGGCGCGCGGGTCGCGGTCGGCACAGGAGCCGGAGTGGGCGTCGGAGCCGGCTGTCCGACCCCGGGAGGCAGCAGGCTTTCGGGTGCGCTCTGGGCCATCACCAGCGTCGAGCACAGCGCAAGCGCGCCGCCAGCAAGGAGGTAACCGCGCTTCATCGCAGCGACTCCGGCAGTGCGACGGGTTCGGAAATGGTACGCAGCGGCTCTTCCCCGCCGTCGATCCAGGCGATGATCAGGACTCCGAGGATGCCGAGGATGGCAATGCCTGCGATGCGCGAACGTTTGACGGCCAAGTTTTTCGTATCCCCGGTGAACAATCCGATGCCTTGCCCGCGCCCTAGCGCATCTATAGGCCGAGCGGCAATGAGCAACGCACACACTTCGACCGGTGAATTGGACCTTCAGGCGCTGGCAGGGCGTATCACGCGCCCGCTGGTGCTGGTCGGGCTGATGGGTGTGGGCAAATCGACCATCGGCCGCAGGCTCGCCAATGCGCTCTCGCGCAGCTTCGTCGACGCTGACGAGGAAATCGAGCGTGCCGCCGACCGATCCGTCAGCGAAATCTTCGAAGCCCATGGCGAGGCCTACTTCCGCGACGGAGAACGACGCGTGATCGCGCGGTTAATGGAAGAAGGCCACGGCGTGATCGCAACCGGCGGTGGTGCTTTCGTCGACGACGAGACCCGCGCGCTGGTCTTGGAAAAGGGTCTGGCGATCTGGCTGGATTGCGATCTCGACACGCTTGTCGAGCGGACCTCGCGCCGCGACACCCGCCCGCTTCTGAAGACGGGCGATCCGCGCGAGATCCTTTTCAATCTCAAGGAGCAGCGCGGCCCGACCTATTCGCAGGCGCAAATCCATGTCGTGACCGATGACGGACCGCATGAGGCAACCGTCGAACGCATCCTGCAGGAGCTGGACGCATGGCAGTAATCCCCGTCGATCTTGCCGGGCGTAGCTACGAGGTCCGTGTCGGCACTGGCCTGCTCATGAATGTGGCCGGGGAGGCGGCGTCCTTGCTGCGCAAGACCCGCGTACCGATTGTGGCCGACGCCAATGCGCGGCTCCATTGGGGCGAAGCGCTCATCCGCTCGCTCGAAGCAGCGGGCAAGGAACCGCGCTGGTACGATGTCGAACCGGGCGAAGGATCGAAAAGCTGGGACAGCCTCGCGCGCCTGACCGACTGGCTGCTCGCCGAAGGTGTCGAGCGCGGCGACCATGTGCTCGCGCTTGGCGGCGGCGTGGTGGGCGATCTAACCGGATTTGCCTGCGCCATCCTCAAGCGTGGCTGCGGCTTCGTGCAGCTGCCCACAACGCTGCTTGCCCAGGTGGACAGCTCGGTTGGCGGCAAGACCGCGATCAACACGTCTGCCGGAAAGAACCTGATCGGCGCATTTCACCAGCCCTCGCTCGTGCTGGCCGATCTCGATGCGCTTTCCACTCTCCCGGCACGAGAGCTGCGCGCAGGCTATGCCGAAGTTCTGAAGTACGGCATACTTGGCGACGCAGGTTTCTTCGAATGGCTGGAAAGCGAAGGCGGCAATGTCGTCGCGCTGCAGCCAGAACCTCTCGAACGTGCGGTGGCAAACAGTGTAGCGGCCAAGGCTCGCATCGTCGCAGAAGACGAGCGGGAGACCAGCGGCGCGCGCGCCCTCCTCAACCTCGGCCATACATTCGGCCATGCGCTCGAAGCCGAGACAGGCTTTTCCGACGGGCTCCTGCATGGAGAGGCGGTGGCGCTCGGCATGGTGCTCGCAGCCCGCTATTCCGCAAGGCGCGGCGAATTGTCGCTGGACGATGCGGCCCGCGTGACGCGCGCGGTCGATGCTGCCGGATTGCCGGCGGAGATTTCGGCACTCAACCTCGATTGCGAGGGACGAAAGCTCGCCGATCACATGCTCCACGACAAGAAAATGGATGCGGGCACCCTCCCCTTCATCCTGCTGCACGGTATCGGGGAGGCATGGCTGGCGCGCGACGTCGATATGGCCGACATTGCGGCATTCCTCGACGAGCAGCTACAGGCGCATTAGTCTCCGCGCCCATGACGCGCTTTATCGACCTGTCCATCCCCATCACCAACGATGTCGTCTCCGACCCTGAGGTGATGCGACCGAAGATCCAGTACATGACCCACGAGAACACGTGGGAGCAGATCGCCATATTCTTCCCGGGTCTCAAGAAAGACGACCTGCCCGGCGGCGAAGGCTGGGCGGTCGAAATGCTCGAACTCTCGACGCATAACGGCACCCATATGGATGCGCCGTGGCATTACCATTCGACCACCGATGACGGAGCCAATCCAGCGCCGAGCATCGACGAAGCGCCGCTCGACCGCTTCTTCCGGCCCGGAGTAAAGCTCGATTTCAGCCATTTGCCGCACGGCCACGTGGTTAACGCTTCAGAGGTCGAGGAAGCGTTCGAAAAGATCGGGTACGAACTCCAGCCGCTCGACATTGTGCTGGTGCAGTCGGGCGCGGTCTACGGGACCGAGAATTTCACAGACCAGGGTGTGGGCCTCGGCGCGGAAGCCACCCTGTGGCTGACCGAACGGGGCGTGGAAGTCGTCGGCACCGATGCATGGAGCTGGGATGCCCCCTTCAGCCACACGGCGAAGCGCTGGGCGGAGAAGCGTGACCCCTCGATCATCTGGGAAGGCCACAAGGCCGGCCGCATCCGGCCCTACTACCAGATCGAGAAGCTCACCAACCTCGAAGCCCTGCCCGCACACGGGTTCACATTCAGCTGCTTCCCGGTGAAGATTGAACGCGCCAGCGCAGGCTGGATCCGCGCGGTTGCCATGGTCGAGGAATGATCAGGATCGAGCCTGCCAGTCTCGATGATCAGGAAGTCCGCGCGATCATCGCTTTCCATCAGCAAGATATGGAGGAAATGTCACCGCCCGGCACCAGCTGGGCACTGGATCTGTCGGGCCTTTCCGATCCCAGTGTGACCGTCCTTGGTGCCTGGGAAGACGATACTCTCCTCGGGATCGGTGCAATCAAACGATTTGGAGATGGCACTGCCGAGCTCAAGTCTATGCGCACGCTTCCCGCACATCTCGGGAAGGGGGTCGCCAAGGCATTGCTGGCCCAATTGATCGCTTTGTCGCGTTCGGAGGGCTTGCACCGGCTCAGCCTCGAAACCGGAACCAGCGAGGAGTTCTTGCCGGCCATTTCCCTCTACACAAAGCATGGCTTCAGCAAAGGCGAGACGTTCTCCGAGTATGAAAACGGCCCGCACAACCAGTGCTACCACCTCGACCTCGCCGTGAGCTGACCCGTATCTGAGTCATCCGTCTAAGGAAAATGGGACCCATGCACGACGTGCGTCTGGCGCTGGACTCGCTCTGCGATGTGGCTAGAAGTCGAGCTATGACAAAAGGATATGCCGCTTTCGCGCTCGCTTGGCTTGCCTCGCCACTCGCCGCAGATGACACCACGCTTGTCATACTGTCCGAACCCTCGGCGGCAGACTACGCCGCTGCCCAGCAGGCGGTCGAGCCGGTTATTGCCAAGCTTGAAGCGGGAGAGCCGAAGGAAGCGGTCGACCTGATTACGAGCAAGAGCGAGATATTTGCCTCGAAGGCGACCGAACTCAACGTGCTCGTCGGACAGGTCCGCACGATGTACGACATCTATGGTCCGGTCGAGAAATGCATCGCGACAGAGCGCGATCATGCATCCGAGTTACGGCTGAAATTCACATACATCTGCCAGCACAGAGAATTCCTGATTCGTTGGAATTTCACTGTCGACAATGTGCCGAAAGGCTGGATCGTGACCAACTTCCGCTTTTCCGACACGTTTTAGCGCGTCGAAACCGCGGTTAAGCGATGCAGGCCCTGACTAGCTGGCGCGCGCCTTGATCGGCGTGACCTTGCCCGCACCATGCGGCTGGTATTCGGCCATCATCGTGTCGTGTTCGGCAAAAAGACGTTCAATCTCGCTGCGGCGGTCGAGCAGCATCTGTGCGATGCCCGGCGCCAGGCTGTCGCCATCGCCGATCTTGCCGAGAATGCCAGCGAGGTCGCTGATCGTCGCGTCTTCGGGGGTCTTGTAATAATTGCCCCTGGTGTCGAAGAACCCTGTTCCCCTGTGTGCCATAGTTTGCTCCTGCTTCAGTGTTTCCGAAGCGACTCAAAGACAGGAATTATCACCGCACCGGCCAATTCTTAAAAGTGCATTTACCTTGAATCGCGACTGGAGCCGCGAATTCGCAAGATTCGAAAAGGTTCGGAAACGCGCGATTGCGCGGCGATTTGGTTAATCGCCGCGCACGCTTTTCGATTCTGAAACGAGACTTATTCGAGTTCGAGGATGACCTCGTCCACGGCAAGGCTGTCGCCCTCACCGGCATTGATTTTGCCCACTGTTGCCTGCTTCTCGGCACGAAGGATGTTTTCCATCTTCATGGCCTCGACCGTGGCGAGAGGCTGGCCGGGCTGGACTTCCTCGCCCTCGGCTACATGCAGCTTCACCAGCAGGCCCGGCATCGGGCAGATCAGCATCTTGGAAAGATCGGGCGGTTCCTTTTCGATCATGTGACCGGCAAGGTAAGCAATGCGCGTCTGGAGGATGCGCAGCGTATGCGTCGCCCCGCGCGTGGTCATCTTGTAGCCCGTGCGGGTGGGTGCGAGCTGGATCGTGTAGATTTCGATCGGCTCAGCATCTTCGCCTGCATCGTTATCCCAGAGCGCGACATCAACCATCGGCTCGCCGGGAGTATATTGCATCTCGATCGTGACCTGATCGCCATCGACCGTGAGCGCATTCTCCTCGAGCACGACCTCGTGAGTGGTCGAACCTTCTTCGCGTTCGCCGATACGGATCGTCCAGTCGCCCGGCGCATATTCGTCGCCGTCGAGCTGCTGGTTGATCCGGCGCGCACGGTCGGCATCAGCCGTAGCGATGACGCCACCCACGGCGGCGAGAACGCTCTTCAACTGGTCACTCGCCGGAGCGCCCTCGAACCCGTCGGGATATTCCTCTGCAATGAAGCCGGTGGTCAGCTCGCCCGAACGGAAGCGTTCGTGCTGCATGATCGCGCTGAGGAAGTCGACATTGTGGCCGAGTCCTTCGATGCGGAATGCGTCTAGTGCAGCGATCTGCAGGTCGGCTGCTTCGTCGCGCGTTTCGCCCCAGGTGATCAGCTTGGCAATCATCGGGTCGTAGAACATCGACACCTCGCCGCCTTCGAAGACGCCATCGTCGACGCGGATACCGTCGATGCCGCGGCGGCCGTTTTCTTCGCCGTCATCGGCCCACGGTTCGACCGGAGGCTCGTAGCGCACGAGGCGACCAGTCGAGGGCAGAAAGCCGCGATAGGGGTCTTCGGCATAGACGCGGTTCTCGATCGCCCAGCCGTCGATCTTGACGTCGTCCTGCTTGATCTGGAGTTCTTCGCCTGCCGCCACGCGGATCATCTGTTCGACGAGGTCGACGCCGGTGATCGCCTCGGTGACCGGATGTTCAACCTGCAGGCGAGTGTTCATTTCGAGGAAGTAGAAGCTTTCGCCGGTCGGGTCGGCGCCCGAAACGATCAGTTCGACCGTACCGGCGCTGTGATAATTCACCGCCTTCGACAGCGCGACGCACTGCTCGCCCATGGCCTTGCGCATCTTGGGCGTCACGAAGGGCGACGGAGCCTCTTCCACGACCTTCTGGTGGCGCCGCTGGATCGAACATTCGCGCTCGTTCAGGTAGATCACGTTGCCGTGCTTGTCGCCGAGGATCTGGATCTCGATATGGCGCGGGTTTTCGATGAATTTCTCGATGAAGACGCGGTCGTCGCCGAATGAGTTGAGACCTTCGCGCTTGGTCGCCTCGAAGCCTTCGCGTACGTCCTTTTCGCTCCACGCGAGGCGCATGCCCTTGCCGCCACCGCCAGCGCTGGCCTTCATCATCACCGGATAGCCGATGTCGTCGCTGATCTCGACCGCGTGGTCGGTATCGCGAATTTCGCCCACGAAGCCGGGGACGACATTCACGCCCGCTTCCTTCGCCAGCTTCTTGGATTCGATCTTGTCGCCCATTGCGGCGATGGCATTTGTCGGCGGGCCAATGAAGGCGATGTTCTCCGCCTCAAGCGCCTCGACGAAGCTCGCCCGCTCGGACAGGAAGCCGTAACCCGGATGCACTGCCTCTGCACCGGTCTGCTTCGCGGCCTCGATGATCTTGTCCGCGATCAGATAGCTCTCTGCAGCAGGTGCAGGGCCGATATGCACCGCCTCGTCGGCCATGCGCACGAAGGGCGCACGGGCATCGGCATCGGAATAAACCGCAACGGTTTGAATACCCATGCGCCTGGCGGTCTTGATGACACGACAGGCGATTTCACCGCGGTTGGCGATCAGGATCTTGGAAAACAAACGGGCCTCCGGAAGGCGGATGTACAAACGTATGCACGCCCATGCCGCACCGGAGGCCCCGTATCAAGGCAGCTGCCTCAATCGCGATCAATATGACCGATATGGCGCTGTTGGCGCGCGATCAGGGAATCGAATTCTTCCCAGATGGCTTTCGCCTTGGCCTCATCGCCTGTCTGGCGGATGAACTCGGCTTCCCACTTCTTGCCTTCAGGATTTTCGCTCCACCCCATCGCGGCAATGCCTTGGCGCATCGGGAGCGCAACGATCGAGTCCCATTCACCGGTAGACATGTGGATATCGATCACATCGCTGTGCCCCAAAGCTTCATCAACTTTTTGGAACATCTCGATGATTTCATGGGCACGTTCACCCTTGCCCGGTTTCCATTTGATCAAGTTGATCCGGTACCAGTCGAGCTCAGCCAGCGCAGGCTCTTCGTGATTATCTGCAAATGCCGGCGCTGCGGGAATTGCCAAGCCGATCGCGGCCATTGCGAGTACAAGCTTCTTCATTCAGTCCACTCCCCTGTAAAGGATTCCGACCCAAGAGAAGCGACCCTGCCTGCGATCCCCGAAGGGACCGCAACGCCGCGGAAAACAGGCTTTTGAAGCGACAAAGTCAATTCCCCGCGCCCGGGGCAGGAGGGTTACTCCCGATGCGCCACGTAGGCCGTCAGCGCATGAGCAAAGGCCTGTGCGCCGCGGCGGTCGCCCTCGCCTTTGAGCAGCGAGGTGACGGCAGTGGCAAGACGCTGCTGGTTCTCCCGCGAGAGCTCTCCCAGCGGCGCGACGTATATGCCGATAGTGAACAGGATCGCGCCCGTTTCGGGCAGGCGGCGCAGGGTCTGGCGCTCGGAGCGCACGAAGAGCGTTTCTCCGGCATTCTCGGGCGTGACATGCGCGAAGGCCTCTTCGGGCGGCTCGGCCACCCAGCGGCGTTCGCCCGTGGCGGCGATGAACCAGTTGCAACGTCCGTAGATCGCGCCGGCCTTCAGCTTTGCCATGAAGTGATCGACGCCGCTGGCGAGTTGCTCTTCATAGCCCTGGATCGGTGCATGAAGCGCGCGTAGGGGCAGGCCCAACTTGTCGGCAGGCGTCCAGTCGGAAGGCCATGCGACAGCTGCACCGACGAGGCGGTATTGCTCCTCGCCTTCGCGCAGGGTCAGGAGGCACATATCCTCGTGATGGTTGCGGGCCGCTTCGGGCAGGCTGCCGGCGAGGCCGAGCATGGCGGCCAGTTCGGCGCCGGGGGCTTCGCCCTCTGGCGACAATTGGATGCCTTCGGGATAGTCTGTAAACCCCGCCGCCCGCGCGGCGAGGTCGGGATCGGGTTGAAGCCACGCGCCCTCGTCCAGCTTGGCGAGCCCCATCTTGAGTACACCGCCACCGCGCGCCTTGGGCAGCAGATCGTCGACAGAAAACCCGAGGGTCATTGCGACTTCGCCTTGTAGACGGCCAAGGCGGTCACGATTGCGGCAAGCGCGCAGACTATCGCGAGCCCCAGATACCATGGCCCGTAGTTACTGCAGAAATCGACCGCCCAGTCGCATTCCGTTCTCGGGACCGCCTTGAGCCAAAGTCCGGCGAAAGCTGCTGCGGCCAAGGTTGCGAGCAGGTTTGCCGCAATCAAGGCCGCACGCAGCATCACTCGGCAGGCTCCGCCACTTTGCACGCCCGCATCGGTTCCGCTTGCGCCAGCGCGGTCAAACCAAGCTTCGTGAACAGCGCCGCATCGCTGTCATCACCCGCATTGGGCGCGGTCAGCAGCTTGTCGCCGGTGAAGATCGAGTTCGCGCCCGCCATGAAGCACAGCGCCTGCGTGGCTTCGCTCATGCTCTCACGCCCGGCAGAGAGGCGCACCATGCTCATCGGCATGGTAATGCGAGCCGCTGCCACGGTACGAACGAATTCGATATCGTCGATCTTCGCGAGCGGGGTATCCGCCAGCATGTCGCCCAGCACCGTGCCCTTGACCGGCACCAGCGCGTTGACCGGCACGCTTTCGGGATGGCGTTCGAGCGTCGCGAGCGTGTGGACGAAGCCCACCCGGTCCTCGCGCGTCTCGCCCATGCCCACGATCCCGCCGCTGCACACGTTGATGCCTGCATCGCGCACGTTCTGCAGCGTATCGAGCCGGTCTTGGTAGTTACGGGTCGAGATCACGCGCTCATAATATTCGGGGCCGGTGTCGACATTGTGATTGTAATAATCGAGGCCTGCCTCTTTCAGCATGTCCGCCTGTTTCGGGGTCAGCATGCCCAGCGTCATGCAGGTCTCCAGCCCCATGGCGCGCACGCCCTTCACGATTTCGACGATCGCGGGCATGTCGCGGTCCTTGGGATTGCGCCATGCCGCGCCCATGCAGAACCGCTGGCTGCCCGCATCCTTAGCCTGCGCCGCGCGCTGGAGGACCGATTGTACCTCCATCAACTTGGTCGCCTCGACGCCGCTGTCGGCCTTCACCGACTGCGAGCAATAGCCGCAATCTTCCGGACACCCGCCTGTCTTGATGGAGAGCAGCGTGCAGAGCTGGATCTGCTCGGGCGGATGGAACTCGCGGTGGACCGTGGCTGCGCGAAAGAGCAGCTCGGCGAAGGGTAGATCGAACAGTCCCGCGATTTCCTCGCGGGTCCAGTCGGTGCGGATTTGCGTCATCCTATTTCCGTTTGCCATGCAAATGAGCGTTTATGCGGGCTAGTAGTGCTATCGCCTCTTCGCGTCGCACACCCATTCGCGTTTCAAGGTCCCACTCGTCGAGATGTACGCCGTTGCAAATTTCGTTGAGCGCATTGTTGATGATGAAAAGGTCTGCTTTTGGCAGCGACTTTAGCGGGTCGGTCACTCTGCCGCCTCGTCCAGATCCTCTCCAGCAGGCGGCATATTATGCCCCAGCAGGCGCAGCACGTCTGCCGCGCATTCGACCACATTGCTGCCCGGGCCATAGATGCCCTGCACCCCTGCATCGCGAAGGAAGTCGTAGTCCTTCTGCGGGATCACGCCGCCGGCGATCACCTTGATGTCCGGGCGGCCTGCTTCCTTCAGCAGGGTGATGAGCTCGGGAATGAGCGTCTTGTGGCCTGCCGCAAGGCTGCTTGCGCCGATGGCGTCGACATCGTTTTCGAGCGCCATGTCGCGGCTTTCTTCGGGCGTCTGGAACAGCGGGCCGGAGACGACCTCAAAACCCATGTCGGCAAAGGCGGAGGCGATCACGTTGGCGCCGCGGTCGTGGCCGTCCTGCCCCATCTTGGCGACCATCAGTTTGGGCGCGCGGCCGAGACGGCGTTCGACCGCCTTCACGCCTGCGACTACCTGCTGGTAGCGATCGTCCTCCGAATAGGCTTCCGAATACACGCCGCGAACGGGCTTCGGCACGGTGTCGTAACGGCCATAGGCGTCTTCCATCGCCTGGCTAATTTCGCCCAGCGTCGCGTCGTGGCGGGCAGCTTCGACTGCGAGTTCGAGCAGATTTCCGTCCTTCTGCGCCGCACCGCGGGCCAGCGCGTCGAGCGCGGCCTTGCAAGCGAACTCGTCGCGTCCTTCGCGGACCTTCTTCAGTCGTGCGATCTGGCTCTGGCGCACCGCGTGATTGTCGATGTCGAGCGTGTCGATTTCGGCCTCTTCGGAGAGGCGATACTTGTTGACGCCGACGATGACAGTCTCGCCCTTGTCGACGCTCGCCTGCTTGGCGGCGGCCGCTTCCTCGATCTGCGCCTTGGGCTTACCGCTGGCGACATATTCGGTCATGCCGCCTGCCGCCTCGACCTCGTCGAGCATGGCCCTCGCCTGCTCCACCAGCGCGGCGGTGAGGCTTTCGATATAGTAGCTGCCACCCAGCGGATCGGCGACATTGGTGATGCCGGTCTCTTCCTGGATCACCAGCTGCGTGTTGCGAGCGATGCGGGCGGAGAAGTCGGTCGGAAGCGCAATCGCCTCGTCCAGAGCGTTGGTGTGGAGCGACTGCGTGCCGCCCAGCACTGCCGCCATCGCTTCGATCGTGGTGCGAATGACGTTGTTGTAGGGGTCCTGCTCCTGCAAGCTCACACCCGAGGTTTGGCAGTGCGTGCGCAGCATCTTCGACTTGGGGTTTTGCGCACCCAGTTCGGTCATGACATCGTGCCACAAAGCGCGCGCGGCGCGCATCTTGGCGATCTCCATGAAGAAGTTCATGCCAATGCCCCAGAAGAAGGACAGGCGCGGCGCGAAGGCATC
>JABDNC010000108.1 GCA_013001165.1 Erythrobacter sp. | reverse complement strand
TGTTTACTCCAAAGGGAAGAATCTTGTCGGGCGCGGTTAGCGGTTCATCGCGAATAGGCCAAGGGCAGCGTTGACTTGTTGGAGGAGGGAGGCGATTCGGTCGGCAAGATGATTTCGCTCCCACAGGCTTTCGGACTCGCATTTTCGCAACTGGGCGATCCGGCGATCCTGCGCATCCTCGGCAAAAGCCTTGGCTGGACCTTCTTGATCTTCGCAGGGCTCGGTCTGCTGGCCTATCTGGGGCTCGATGTGCTGATGGAATGGCTGGATTGGGCACCGGCAAGCGGCGCGACTGCCTTGCTCACGGTGATCATCGTACTGCTCGCCGGATGGCTGCTGTTTCGTTTTGTCGCCCTGTTCGTGCTGCAGTTCTTTGCGTCCGACGTAGTGCGCGCTGTAGAGGCGAAATATTATCCGCACGAGGCGAGCGCTGCGCGAGAGCTCGGCTTTCGCGAGGAACTCAGTAACGGCCTCCGTGCCGGTTTGCGGTCACTGGCTCTGAATCTGGTGGCCCTGCCCTTCGCCATTTTCCTGCTCTTTACCGGAATCGGTACGGCACTGCTGTTCTGGGGGGTCAACGCATTCCTTCTCGGGCGGGAGCTGCAGGACATGGTGTGGCTGCGCCATCGCAAGGATGTTGCAGAGACAACCCCGCTGGGTGGCAGCAATCGCTTCTTGCTCGGCGGAGCGGTCGCCGGCCTGCTTATGCTGCCTTTCGTCAACCTGCTCGCCCCCGTCTTGGGTGCGGCGAGCGCGACGCACCTCGTGCATCGTGGGAGAGCCGTCGTTGCGTAGAATTGCTTTGTTGCTGGGCGTTGCCGCCAGCCTGTCGGGCTGCATGAGCTCGCCCAAGACCTACCAGTTTCCCGATGCTGCACCGGCTGCGCGGACACCTCCGCCGCAGCAGGCGCCTGTCATTTCGGCACCCTCCACGGCGACCTTTCGTGCGCCCACGGTGATGAACATGCCGGGTCTCGAAGGAGTGATCGGACGCGACGCCACGGCGCTCGCCAATATCTTCGGCCCGCCGCGGCTCGAGGTGAAGGAAGGCGATGTGATGAAGCTGCAGTTCACCGGCAACGCCTGCGTGCTCGATATCTATCTCTATCCGCTCAGTCCCGGCGCACGGCCGAGCGCGAGCCATGTCGAGGCGCGCAGGGCCAGCGATGGTGAGGATGTCGACCGCGCAGCCTGCGTACGGGCGCTGCGTCGTTAATCGAACTCGAGCGGAGCCTCGGCGCCGCCCTGCTTGGGGAGCGGACCCCTGGGCGGTTCGGCCGGAACCGCGATCCCTGCCTCGGGCGGTCTTTTGCGAGGTGGCATGGTAAACCTGCCCAAATAGCGCGCGAATTTCGCCATAGGATTGCGCTTCTTTCGGCGCCGAGGAAGAAGATCATGACTGGGCATGCGTTGCCTTATACCATGAAGCTTTCGCCGCAGCCACACGCGCCCTTGGCGTTGGGATTCTCGAACACGAAGCCTGCAGAGAAATCGTCTTCCACCCAGTCCATCGTGCTGCCGATGAGGTAGAGCACAGACGCACCGTCGATGTAGAAGATGCCGCCTGGGGTTTCGATCTTCTCGTCGAACTTGGTTTCCTCAGTGACGTAATCGACCGAGTAGGCGAGGCCCGAACACCCGCGCCGCGGGGTCGAAAGCTTGACGCCAATGGCGCCCTCGGGTGCTTTCGACATGAGTTCTGCGATACGCTCTTCGGCGCGCGGCGTCAGGATGACGGCAGCTTTGGGTGCAGGGCGTGTGCTCGTCTCGCTCATCACAGCATCCCCAGTTCGAGGCGTGCCTCATCTGTCATCTTGTCGGGCCCCCAGGGCGGGTCCCATACGAGATTGACCTCCGCATCGCGTACTCCGGGTACGCTGGCAGCGCGCAGTTCGACTTCGCCGGGCATGGTTTCCGCGACCGGGCAATGCGGCGTGGTCAGCGTCATGGTGACCGTGACATCGCATTCATCGTCGACCTCTACGCCATAGATGAGGCCAAGATCATAGATGTTCACCGGGATTTCCGGATCGTAGATTTCCTTCAGCGCATCGACCACCGCCTGCTGAAGCTTGCCGCCTGCACCACTGGCGCTGTCGGCGTCGGGCTGCTTCTGGAGAAAGCCTTCCAGATAGTCGCGCTTGCGTTCGAGCTTCTCGCCCGCCGTTTCATCAGGATCGACAGCATCCGCGACCCGCGCACGGGGTGGCTTGCCCACGACCGTGTCGGCCGGGGACGGCGCTGCAATGAAATCCTTGTCATCAGACGGCTTGTTCATCCGAAGATCCTCCGGGTCCTTTCAATTCCGCGCATCAAGGCGGCAATATCGGTTTCGTCGCTATAGAGGCCAAAGCTGGCGCGGGCGGTGGCGGGGACGCCGAGATGCGCCATCAGCGGCTGCGCGCAGTGATGGCCGGCACGGATCGCCACATTCTCTTCATCCAATATGGTGCCCAGATCGTGCGGATGAACCCCTTCGAGGGCGAAGGAGACGATTCCGGCGCTTTCCTCCGGCCCATAGAGTGTCACTGCATTGAGCTTGCGAAGCTCGTCGCGCAGCTGCGCCGCAAGTGCGCTT
Source organism: Erythrobacter sp. (assembly GCA_013001165.1). GTDB lineage: Bacteria > Pseudomonadota > Alphaproteobacteria > Sphingomonadales > Sphingomonadaceae > Qipengyuania. The sequence goes on along the minus strand of JABDNC010000108.1, from coordinate 5,672 downwards.
TCATGCTCGTACAGCCGCCCCACGCCGATCGCATCGACGTAGTCGATCGCCGCATGCAGCGCGATCGCTTCGGTAATCATCGGCGTACCGGCCTCGAAACGCTGCGGCGGCGGGGCGTAGGTCGTGCCTTCGAAGGCCACCTTTTCGATCATCGCGCCGCCACCCTGATAGGGCGGCATCTGGTCGAGGAGTTCCTCGCGCGCCCACAGCACACCGATTCCGGTCGGGCCGTAGATCTTGTGGCCCGAGAAAGCGTAAAAATCGCAATCGAGCGCTGCCATGTCGAGCGTCATGCGCGGCGCGGCCTGGCACCCGTCGAGCAGGATCTTGGCGCCGACCGAATGGGCCAGATCGGCAGCCTTGCGCGCATCGAGAACCGAACCGAGAACGTTCGAAACGTGCGCTAATGAAACCAATTTGGTTCTCGGCGTGAGTAATGCCTCGAGCGCGCCGAGGTCGATCTGCCCGTCTTCGGTCAGCGGGCAAACATCGATCTCGGCTCCGGTTCTCTCCGCAAGCATCTGCCAGGGCACGATATTCGAGTGATGCTCGAGCGTGGAGAGAACGATCCGGTCTCCCTCGCCGATCCGCGTCATGCCCCAGGTCGCCGCAACCAGGTTGATCGCTTCGGTCGCTCCGCGAACGAACACGATCTCGTTATCGGATTTCGCGCCGATGAAGTCCGCGACACGCCTGCGCGCCGCTTCATAGCCCAGCGTCATCTGCGCCGAGCGGCCATACACGCCGCGGTGGACGGTCGCGTAATCCTTGCCGAGCGCGCGGCTCATGGCGTCGATCACGGCTTGCGGCTTCTGCGCCGAAGCGGCGGTATCGAGATAGTGCCATTCCTCCCTTTCCGGCGTCAGCAGGCCGGGGAAGTCGATCTTGCGCGAGATGGTGTCGGTTTCGCTCACAGGTGCTTGTCCAGCTTGTCGAGCGCGGCGCGAAGCAGGCGCTCCTGCTCGTCCTCGTCGTCGAGCGACACCAGCGCATCACCGATGAAGGCCTGCACCAGCAGGCGGCGCGAAAGCTCGGGCGGAAGGCCGCGTGCCGCCATGTAGAAGCGCGCACTTTCGTCGAGCTGGCCGACCGTGGCGCCATGGGCGCACTTCACATCATCGGCGAAAATCTCGAGCTGCGGGACGGCATTCACGGTCGCACCTTTTTCAAGGAGCAGGCCCTTGAAGTCCTGCGCTGCGTCGGTTTTTTGCGCGTGGCGCACGACGTCGATCGAGCCGAGGAAACTGCCCGTGCCCTGCCCCCAGTGCACACTGCGCACGGTCTGGTTGCTGGTGCCTTCGGGCTCTGCATGGACCACGCGGGTGACGAATTCGCGCACCGTGTCGCGGCCGCCGACGGTGATGCCGCCGAGTTCAAAATGAGCGCCCCTGGCGAGCGTGACCTCGACCTCGAGACGCGCATAATCGGCCGAAGCAATGACGCCGAATATCTCGAAACGCGCATTCTCGCCGACATTGACCTTCAGGCGATGGATTTCCTTTTCGCCGGAATTTTCGTCACTTACGAGAAGGACTTCGCGGGCGTTGTCACCAGCGGCGACGTCAATCTGCCGCACGGTGTCAAGATCGCCGGCGCGCAGTTTTTCGACCGCGGAATAGCGCCAGGCTTCGTCCCTGCGGGTGGGGAGTTCGGTCGTTGCGGTCACAGCGCTGCCCTCACGATTGCGAGGCGGCGGACGCCCTGACGGTGGGCCTGTTCGACGCATGGCTGGACCTCGTCGGTCACCGCCTGCATTTCGGCCTGCTTCTCTTCCCTTGTCGCGTCGGATGCAGCGATCGCATCGAGCCGGTCGACATGCGGGGTATAGCAGCCGACCATCGCGCCGCAGCGAAGGATGTCGACTGCCTCATCACCCGAGCTGGCTTGCATGCGGCAGGTGACCTTGCCGTCCTGCTTGAAGATGCCGCCCTTCCACTTGTCGAGCGTGCGGTTGATGGCGACGATCTCGCGCGCCACGTCCTCTTCGGAAGGCGGTTCTGCCTTCGCTTCGGGCGCAGCGGCCTGGGCCAAGACTAGGGCAAAAAGTCCGATCATGCCATTTCGCCCATGACGGCGTCATAGCCCTCGTTCTCGAGACGCTCGGCAAGGTCCGGACCGCCGGTTTTCACGATACGACCCTTCGCGAGGATCGAGACACGATCAGGCTTCACCACTTCGAGCAGGCGCTGGTAGTGCGTGATCAGCAGCACGCCCTTGCCGGGCTGGCGCATGATTGCATTGATGCCTTCGCCCACTACACGCAGCGCGTCGATGTCGAGGCCGCTGTCGGTTTCGTCGAGCACGGCGAACTTCGGATCGAGAATGCCCATCTGGACCATTTCGGCGCGCTTCTTCTCACCGCCGGAGAAACCGACGTTCACGTTCCGCTTGAGCATTTCCATGTCGAGGCCGAGCAGCGCGGCCTTTTCCTTGGCGAGCTTGAGGAATTCGCCGCCTGTGAGCGGTTCTTCGCCGCGCGCCTTGCGCTGCGCATTCAATGCCTCGCGCAGAAACTGGACGTTAGAGACGCCGGGAATCTCGACCGGGTACTGGAAGCCGAGAAACAGGCCGGCGGCAGCACGCTCGTGCGGCTCCATGTCGAGCAGGTCCTGACCCATGAAATCGACCGATCCGCCGATAACTTCATAGCCCGGACGCCCGCCGAGGACATAGGAGAGTGTCGATTTGCCAGCGCCGTTGGGGCCCATGATCGCATGGACCTCGCCGGCGGGCACTTCGAGGCTCAGGCCGTCGAGGATTGTCTTGCCTTCAATTCCGGCGGAGAGATTTTCGATTTTCAGCATCATGATTCCGTTGATTTGTCATATTCGGGATCGCCATCCGCCGGCAGGCGGTCGAGGCCGAGAAACCCGTATCTGAATTGCATGTTCTGCCATTCGCTCCCGCTGACCTTCACGGCCCGGCCACGGACGCGGAAGCGCTGGAAGAGCATCTTGGCGCGGTCGATCGCGGCGCGGGTCATGAAGACCTCGCCTTCCACCGGCACCTTGCGGCATTCCGGTTCGATCGTGATCCAGTCGAGCGAGTTGCCCGAGGAATAGGCTTCGCTCTCCATCTGGCGCGTGCCGAGGCAGTCGAGATAGGTGAGGATCACCTTGGGCACGGTCTTGCCCTCTTCCCATGCCTCGGCGGCCTCTGCATCGATCTGGCGGAAGCCGCGCATGGTCTGGCGTCGGACGAACAGGCCGTTGCGGCGGTGGTAGTCCGACAGGATCGTGTCGAGCGAGGTTTCGAGCTCGTCGCGCAAGGGGCGGCAGGAGGCAATTTGCGCCTCCACAGTCGCCTCGTCCTGCGCGAAGGCACAGGCGGCATAGCGATAGGTCAGCGGAAGGATCGCGGGCGAGACCACGAATACTTTCGCCTGCGCGGGCACCGCCATCACGCTCGCTGCCAGCGCGGCCGTCAGCGCGATCTTGCGCAATGTGGCGCGGCCATCAGCCATCGGCATCTTCCGCGGGGACGCCCTCGGCGCCATCCTCATAAATGCGATATTGCGCCTGCGGGCATGCGCGCAATTCGAGCGTGATCGCGCCTGTGAGGCGCATGAGCTCGGCATTGTAGGTCGCGATCAGGCGCTGGTCGTCCTCGCTATATTCGGGCTTGTCGTAAACGGCCTTCACGCCCTCGCCCTGCGTTTCCATGTGCCGCTGGCGCTGCGTGCGCAGGTCGTTGATGTAGGCAACGCAGGGAGGCGGTGCAGCCTGTGCGACTTCGCGCGCTTCGGCATAGGCGGTGCTGGCGACGATGCGGCTGCTGGTGGCACGGTCGAGGCTGGCACCGCGCTCGACATGGATGCGGCGCACGGTCTCGAAGATCGTGGCGACCTGGCTTGGCGGAGTTTCGCCCGCACGGTCACGCTTGGCGAGGAGATCGTTCGCCCCGGCTTCCATTTCGCGCGCCTGCTTGCTGCAGCGCTGGATGTCGCCGCGGTACTGGTCTTCGAACCCGCTGCCGTCGCCAATCACATAGCTGCCGCCCTTCAGGCAGCGGTAGTAATCGTCGACAAAGCCGCCGATCAGCGCCGGGTATTCCAGTTCCCACTGCTGTTCCGGATATTGGGCCTGGACGCGATCTGTCGCAGCCTGTGCGAAGATCAGGGTGAGGGCGGCAGATGCAGTAGCGATCATCAGGAACGACCTTCGTTGTGGGCTGCGCGCCTTACGCGCTTGTCTGCGATGCGGCTGCGCATGCCGAGCGTGATCCGCTCGAGCACGGCATCCATGTTCTCAAGGATATCCTTGTCGGCGATGCGCATCACGCGGATGCCGACCGCCTCGAGACTCTTGTCGCGCCGCTTGGCGAGGGCATCGTCCTGCCCTTCCTCGTCGATCATGATGGCCATGCCGAGCCTGTGGCAGTTGAAATCGACGATCGCGCTGCCGACCACGGCGTGACGCTTGAAGGTGAAGGGGCCCATGTTGGCCTTGGCGAATTTCTCGGCGAGCGCCTTGTGCGCCTCGGTCGAGTGGCGGCGCATGTCGCGCGCCTGCTCGTGCAGCGCATCGAGCCGCTTCTCCGAGATTTCCCAGCCGCGACCCTTCTTCTTGATAGCGGGAGCTTCGTCACCGGTTTCCGCCGGATCGCGAAGCTGGAGTGTCTTACGGTCAGTCATCACCCCACACTCCCTTCAAGCGAGATTGCCAGCAGCTTCTGCGCTTCGACGGCGAACTCCATCGGCAATTCCTTGAGCACTTCCTTGGCGAAGCCGTTGACGATCAGCGCCATCGCCTCTTCCTCGTCGAGGCCGCGCTGCATGGCGTAGAAGAGCTGGTCGTCGCTCACCTTGCTGGTGGTCGCCTCGTGCTCGATCTGGGCGCCGGGGTTCTTCACCTCGATATAGGGCACGGTGTGCGCGCCGCACTGGTCGCCGATCAGAAGGCTGTCGCATTCGGTGCGATTGCGAACGCCGTCGGCATTGGCCGCCACGCGCACGAGACCGCGATAGGTGTTGTTCGACTTGCCTGCCGAGATACCCTTGGAGATGATCGTCGACCGGCTGCCCTTGCCGTTGTGGATCATCTTGGTGCCGGTGTCGGCCTGCTGGTAATTGTTGGTGACCGCGACGGAATAGAACTCGCCCACGCTGTCTTCGCCGTTGAGCACGCAAGACGGGTATTTCCACGTCACCGCGCTGCCGGTTTCGACCTGCGTCCAGCTGATCTTCGACCGCGCGCCTTGGCACAGGCCGCGTTTGGTCACGAAATTGTAGATCCCGCCGACGCCTTCCGAGTTGCCCGGATACCAGTTCTGGACGGTCGAGTACTTGATCTCCGCATCTTCCATCGCGACCAGTTCGACCACGGCGGCGTGGAGCTGGTTTTCATCGCGCATCGGCGCGGTGCAGCCTTCGAGATAGCTGACGTAGCTGCCTTTTTCGGCAACGATCAGCGTGCGCTCGAACTGACCGGTATTCTCGGCATTGATGCGGAAATAGGTGCTGAGCTCCATCGGGCAGCGCACGCCCTCGGGCACGTAGACGAAGGTGCCGTCCGAAAAGACCGCGCAATTGAGCGTGGCGAAATAGTTGTCCTTCTGCGGCACGACCTTGCCGAGCCACTTCTTCACCAGCTCGGGATATTCGCGGATCGCCTCGCTGATCGAGAGGAAGATGACGCCCGCCTTCTTCAGCTCTTCGCGGAAGGTGGTGGCGA
>JABDNC010000106.1 GCA_013001165.1 Erythrobacter sp. | reverse complement strand
TGTCCGAACCGGCGTCGCCGCCTTCCGGAGCGTCCGGAGCGGCGTTGGCCTGCTCCTGCTCGTAGATCGACTGGCCCATCTTCATCGCACTTTGCGACAGGTCCTGGGCCTTGGCGTTGATGTCTGCTGCATCGTCGCCTTCCAGCGCGGTCTTGAGCGCTGCGACCTTCTCTTCGACTTCGCTCTTCAGCGAAGCGTCGATCTTGTCGCCATGCTCTTCGAGCTGCTTTTCGGTCGCGTGGACGAGGCTGTCGGCCTGGTTGCGGGCTTCCGCACCTTCGCGGCGCTTCTTGTCCTCGTCGGCGAACTTCTCAGCGTCCTGCACCATCTGGTCGATGTCGGCGTCCGACAGACCGCCCGATGCCTGGATGCGGATCTGCTGTTCCTTGCCGGTGCCCTTGTCCTTGGCCGACACGTTGACGATGCCGTTGGCGTCGATGTCGAAAGTGACTTCGATCTGCGGCACGCCGCGCGGTGCGGGCGGGATACCGACCAGGTCGAACTGGCCGAGCAGCTTGTTGTCCTGAGCCATCTCGCGTTCGCCCTGGAACACGCGGATCGTCACCGCCTGCTGGTTGTCCTCTGCAGTCGAGTAGGTCTGGCTCTTTTTGGTCGGGATCGTCGTGTTACGATCGATCATCTTGGTCATGATGCCGCCAAGCGTTTCGATACCCAGCGAAAGCGGGGTAACGTCGAGCAGCAGCACGTCCTTGACGTCACCCTGGAGGACGCCGGCCTGGATGGCGGCACCCATGGCCACGACTTCATCGGGGTTCACGCCGGTGTGCGGCTTGGAACCGAAGAAGCCTTCGACGGTCTCGCGGACCTTGGGCATGCGGGTCATGCCGCCGACCATGATCACTTCGTCGATCTCGTCCTTCGAAACACCTGCGTCGGCCAGAGCCTTCTTGCAGGGTTCGAGAGTGCGCTTGATGAGATCACCGACCATCTTTTCGAGGTCCGAACGGCTGATCGTTTCGACGAGGTGCAGCGGGGTGGACGAACCACCTTCCATGCGTGCGGTGATAAAGGGCAGGTTCACTTCCGTGGTCTGCGCCGAGCTGAGCTCGATCTTGGCCTTTTCGGCAGCTTCCTTAAGGCGCTGCAGAGCGAGCTTGTCGCTCTTCAGGTCCATGTTTTCCTTCTTCTGGAACTGGGCGGCAAGCCATTCGACGATTGCGCTGTCGAAGTCTTCACCACCCAGGAAGGTATCGCCATTGGTCGACTTCACTTCGAAGACGCCATCGCCGATTTCCAGGATCGAGATATCGAAGGTACCGCCACCAAGGTCGTAAACGGCGATGGTCTTGCCATCTTCCTTGTCGAGACCATAGGCGAGCGCAGCCGCAGTCGGCTCGTTGATGATGCGAAGGACTTCGAGACCGGCGATCTGGCCGGCGTCCTTGGTCGCCTGGCGCTGGGCGTCGTTGAAGTAAGCCGGAACGGTGATGACCGCCTGCTTCACGTCTTCGCCGAGATAGCTCTCTGCGGTTTCCTTCATCTTCTGGAGGATGAAGGCCGAGATCTGCGACGGGCTGTATTCTTCGCCACCAGCTTCGACCCATGCGTCGCCGTTCTTGCCCTTGACGATGTCATAGGGGACGAGATCCATGTCCTTCTTGGTCATCGGATCGTCGAAACGGCGGCCGATGAGGCGCTTGATCGCGAACAGCGTGTTGTCGGGATTGGTGACCGCCTGGCGCTTAGCCGGCTGGCCGATAAGGCGCTCGTTGTCCTTGGTGAAGGCGACGATCGACGGCGTGGTACGCGCGCCTTCGGAATTTTCGATGACCTTGGGCTTGCCCCCGTCCATCACGGCGACACAGCTGTTGGTTGTGCCGAGGTCGATACCGATTACTTTGCTCATGGTTTCCCCATCTGTTTCAAATCGTTGGACGCCGCGCAGTTGATTTCCCATCCAAGGCGAAACCGATCGGCAGCTCGAAAAAAACGGTGTATTACCCCGGCGATATAGGTGCGGTTTTCCTTGGCACAAGGGATGCGCGTCGCTAGTTTTTGCGACCAGACACACGAGGGGGAAAATCCTGATGAACAAGCCGTTTTACGCCGCATTCCTGCTTGCCGGAGCATCGCTCGGGCTCGCATCTTGTGGCGGCCAGCAGGAAGAAGCTGCACCCGTTGCCGATGCCGACATCATCGAGGGCATCGAGGTTTCCGAGGCACGCCTCATTCTTCCAGCTGTCGCGGGCAATCCTGCCGCGATCTACTTCGAGCTCGAGAACAAGGGTGACCGCAATATCGCTTTCCGCAGCGCCGAAGTCGGCAATGCAGCGCGAGCCGAAGTCCACGACATGATGGAGTGGGATGGCGAGATGGTCATGGGCGAAGCTCCGCCCGTGATGGTCGAACGCGGCGGTTCGGTATCCTTCGAACCGGGCGGCAAGCACATCATGGCGTTCGAACTCGAAGAGGGCTTTTCCGAAGGTGACACGACCAAGGTAACGCTGATTGCTGCAGGCAGCCGGCGCCACTCGTTCGATGCCGTTGCGCAAGCCGCCGGGGACGATCGCTGAACGATGCACGCAATACGCCAGGGGTGAAGAGCCGCGAAACTACACCGACACCGGCTTGTCCGGTCGGCGGCGAAAGGCGCTTAACCCCAGGCGAAATTGCGCTGGCCAGAAGCGTCTTTGGTGACGAGATCGATTATGCGGATGTCACCATCAGGCGTCGCAAGTGGTTCCCCTTCCAGCCCAGCAGGGTGACGATGGCCCCACGCGGCCACATCCACTTTCACCCGCGATCATCGAACTACTGCGAGGATTTCTCGCGCGAGAGTGTCGTGCGGCAAGGACTGCTGATCCACGAGCTGGTCCATGTCTGGCAGACGCAGAAGCGCGGCCCTTGGTATCTCGTCACGCATAGGATGCCTTGGGCCCGGTACGATTACAGCCTCAAGCCCGGCTGGCCGCTCGAACGCTATGGGATCGAGCAACAGGCCGAGATCGTGAAACACGCCTTTTGGCTCAGGAACGGGGTCAAACTGGCTGGCGCAGCAGATGTTGCCGCCTACGATCTGCTCGTGAATTTTGCAGGAGCGCGACGCTGAGCCTCACGGTCCGTCATTTTGAGGACGGCGATGCCGCATCCTTCGCGCAGCTCAACCTACGCTGGATCGGGGAATATTTTGGCGTCGAGGAAAGCGACCGCAGGCAACTCGAAAACCCGAATGGCACTATTCTAGCACCGGGCGGGACGATCGCCATCGCAGAACTCAACGGAGAGGTGGTCGGCTGCGGCGCCCTTGTTCCGCCGCATCACGTGCCCGACGACGGGCTGGCGTGGTTCGAACTCGTCAAGATGGCGACGGCACCCGAAGCGCAAGGTGCAGGCGTTGGAGGCAAGGTTCTCGATTTCCTGATCGAGCAGGCACGGAAGCAGGGCTGCGAGGCGATCTGGCTCGAGACGAACGAAACCCTGACTGCAGCGACGAGACTTTATGAACGGAAAGGTTTCCGCCGGCTGTCCTGCGAGGAACTTTGGCCGACGCCCTATGCCCGCTGCAACCTCCAGATGGTTCTCACTCTCTGAGGCATGCGCTGGCTCAGTCGTAAGTCACACCCTGTAGTCCCTCGCCGCCATCGGCAATGAATCGGTCGATCCGCGCTTCGAGCGCCGGAAGCGGCACAGAGCCTAGCGACAAGACGACATCGTGGAATTTCCGTATGTCGAAGTCTTCGCCCAGAGCATCTTCCGCTTTTGCGCGAACCGCCCGCATCCGCATTTCGCCGAGCTTGTAGGCCAAGGCCTGACCGGGCCAGCTGATGTAGCGGTCGATCTCCGTTTCCACTTCGCGGTCCGACAAAGCCGTATGGCTCGAGAGATAGTCGATCGCCTGCTCGCGGCTCCAACCATACTGGTGGATACCGGTATCGATCACGAGCCGGGCCGCACGCCACATCTCGTAGGATAGCTGGCCGAAGCGTTCGTAGGGGGTGCGATAGATGCCCATCTCGTTGCCGAGATACTCGGTGTAAAGGCCCCAGCCCTCGCCAAAGCCCGAGAAATAGGTCTGCCGGCGGAAGCGCGGCGCATCCTCGCGCTCGAGTGCAATCGCAGCCTGGAAGGAATGTCCCGGCGCGCATTCGTGCATGGTGAGCGCAGGGATGTTGTAGACCGGCCGCGAAGGCAGGTCGTGCGTGTTGATCTGGCAGAATTCCAGACCGCCCCTGCCCGCCGTGTAGAACGGCGCGATCGCCGGATCGACCGGACGCAGGCCGTGGCGATAGCGTGGGAGAAAGCCGAAATACTCGCCCAGCTTGTCGTCGACACGCTTGGCCGTGTAGGCGGCAACGCCCATCAGCTCGTCCGGCGTATCCGCGACGAATTGCGGATCGGTGCGCAGGAAGGTGATGAATTCCGGCAGCGTCCCCTCGAAGCCGGCATCGGCCTTGGCGACCTCCATCGCCGCAGTGATGCGGGCGACTTCCGACAGACCGATTTGATGGATTTCCTCGGCACTCAGGTCGAGCGTGGTGTATTGGCGGATCTGTTGCGCATAATAGTCCGCGCCTTCGGGAAAATCGCTCGCGCCGAGGCTGGTGCGGGTGTTCGCGAGGTATTCATTGCGGAAGAAGCTAAGCCATTCGGCATAGGCCGGGGTCACGCTCTCGCGGATCGCCGCACGACCGGCTGCCAGCAGCCGCTCGCGATCCTGGTCGGGGAAGCTTGAAGGCATGGCCGCGAAAGGCCGCCAGAAAGGGCTGTCTTCCGGATCATCGACTACATAGGCCGCAATCGAAACATCGCGACCTTCCAGCGAGACACGCGGCACCGAGAACCCGCGCTCCAGTCCGGCGCGCGCATTTGCGGTGTGTTCCGCGAAATACCGCGGAAGATCGTTCAGCCGGCCGATATAGGCTTCATAGTCCTCGACCGAGCCGAATGCCCCGCCTGGAGCGAGGTAAGACCAGAAATTGCTGTCGCTATTGAACGGCATTTCCCATTCGGAAAACTGCGCATCACCGATCTCGCTTTCAAGCAATGTGCGAAGGACCAGCGCATCGGTCTTCGCATCGTTGCTGAAACCTTCACCTTCCAGCGCGTCGAGGCGGGAGAGGAACTGTCGGTATTGTGCTGCGCGCGTGCGCCAGGCTTCGGGGGTTACCGACCACAGGGCATCGCCCTGACGCGTCGCACCGCTTTCGGTCTCAACGAAGCCGAAGCTCGCAAGCCGGTAATCCTGGTATTCATCGGCCAGCGCAGCGAGCTGGTCGTCCGCAGTTTCCTGCGCGGCCAGCGGTGCCGCAAACCCAGCAGCGACGAGGGCCGCCGCTCCGAAAAAGGCAGTCCTCATCACTTCTCTCCCAAAGTGTGGATCAATCGGGCTTCTTCGCGACCCCGACCATGGCCGGGCGCAGCAGGCGATCCTTGATCATGTAACCGGCCTGCATCTCCTGCACGATGGTGCCCGGCTCGACCTCGTCGGTGGGCACTTCCATCATCGCTTGGTGCTGGTTGGGATCGAGCGGCATGCCCTTGGCGGCGATGCGCGTGATGCCATTCTGGTTGAAAACCTTTTCCAGTTCGCGCTGGGTCGCCTCGATACCGGCGATGAAGCCCTTGAGCTTGTCATCCTCGCGCTGCTCTGCGGGAATGGCGTCGAGAGCGCGGCCCAGATTGTCAGCCACGCTAAGGATGTCGCGGGCGAAGCCGGTCGCGGCGTAATTGCGCGCATCCTGTACATCCTTTTCCATGCGACGGCGCACATTTTGCGTTTCCGCACGGGCGTACAGCACTTCCTGCTTCGCATTCTCGAGATCGCCGCGCAGGCTGGCCAAAGCTTCGTCCAGCGCCTCGCCTGCGGCGTCTTCATCCTCGCCGCCATCGTCGCGCAAATGTTCGGGCACGCCTTCCATCTCGCGCGCCACTTCTTCGTCGACCGCCTTATCCTGCGGTTCGTTCGTGTTTTCGTTGTTCACCTGGAAACCCTGTCATCCAATACGTTTGCCCAATGATCGGGCCGTGAAATCAACCATGGGGACAACACGGGCGTAATTCAACCGAGTCGGGCCGATCACACCCAGTACTCCGACCACTTTTCCGTCGCGGTCCCGGTAAGGAGATGCAATCACAGATGATCCGGAAAGCGAGAACAACCGGTTCTCGCTCCCGATGAATATCCGCATGGCTTCGGCCTCGCGAGCGGATTCGAGAAGGCTCGAGACCGACTGCCTGTTTTCCAGATCATCTAGGAGCGAGCGGACGCGCTCGATATCGGACAATGCGTTTTCATCGAGCAGGTTTGCCTGCCCCCGCACAATCAGGACCGGACGGTTCGAAGCATCTTCGGTCCATGTCGCAATGCCGCGCGCAACGAGGTCCTTGCTTGCTTCGTCCAGAGCGCTCCGTCCGCTGGCGATCTCTTGCTCGACCAGCTTCGCGGCCTCCGCCAGCGTTCGCCCCTGTGCCTTGGCGGTAAGGAAATTGCTGGCCTGTTCGAGAGATGTACCCAGCGCCTCCGCAGGAAGCGCAAGAATGCGGTTCTCGACATTGCCGTCCTGGCCGACGAGCACCGCCAGCACCCGGTTCGCGTCTAGCGCGGTGAGTGAAACCTGCGACAGGCGCGGCTCTCGGCGCGGCACCATGACCATACCGGCCGCACCCGAAAGATCGGACAACAGAGCGCTTGTCTGCTCCAGCGCCCGCTCGATCGGCCCGGGTTCCGCAATCCGCTGCTCGATGGCGGCACGTTCTTCGGCCGTAGGCTCGGCCACCTGCATCATCGCATCCACGAACAGGCGCAGGCCGCTGTCGGTCGGCATCCGTCCTGCGCTGGTATGCGGGGCCGCCAAGAGCCCGCGCTGCTCCAGCTCGGCAAGGACCGAGCGGATCGAGGCTGGCGAGAGGTTCACACCGCCCTCCCCGGCCAGGACCTTCGACCCGACGGGCGAGCCGCTTTCCAGATAGCCTTCGACCACGAGACGGAAAATCTCGCGGGCGCGGTCGGACAAATCGGTGAGCGGTGGTGCGTTCATGTGTCCTATCTAGCCGCTCCCCTTGCGGCCTCAAGGGGCTTGCTCCAAAGCCCGCACCAGAGATTCGACTGCATTGGAGAAAACATGCGACCTTCAGGACGCGCGCCCGACGAAATGCGCGCCATCACGATCGAGACCGGATACACCAAGCACGCCGAGGGCAGCTGCCTCATCAGCTTCGGCGAAACCCGTGTGCTGTGCACGGCTTCGGTCGAAGAACGCATCCCGCCGTGGCTTCGCGGCAAGGGCGAAGGCTGGGTGACCGGCGAATATTCGATGCTCCCGCGCGCTACGCACACCCGCGGCCAGCGCGAAGCAGCCAAGGGCAAGCAGAGCGGCAGAACGCAGGAAATCCAGCGCCTTATCGGCCGTAGCTTGCGCGCCGTGGTCGACATGAAGAAGCTGGGCGAACGCCAAATCACGCTCGATTGCGACGTCATTCAGGCAGACGGCGGTACCCGCACGGCATCGATTTCCGGCGCATGGGTAGCCCTGCGACTGGCGGTGAACGAGCTGATGAAATCGGGCGACATCGTCGAGGATCCGATAACCGCCAAGGTCGCCGCAATTTCCTGCGGCATCTACAACGGCACGCCGGTGCTCGACCTCGATTACCCCGAGGACAGCAATGCCGATGCCGATGCCAACTTCGTGCTGATCGAAGGCGGCAAGATCGCCGAAGCGCAGGCGACCGCCGAAGGCGCACCCTATGACGAAGAAGCGTTCCTGCGCCTCCTTCGCCTGGCGCAGATGGGCTGCGCCGACATTTTCCGCGCACAGGACGAGGCAACCGCAAAATGACACGCCGCATCGGTTCGGGCAGCCTCGTGATTGCCACGCATAACGAAGGCAAGCTCAAGGAAATCTCCGCGCTTCTCGCTCCGCACGGGGTGAAGTGCATTTCCGCAGGCTCGCTGGGCCTGCCCGAACCGGCGGAAACGGGGACGACCTTCGT
>JABDNC010000104.1 GCA_013001165.1 Erythrobacter sp. | reverse complement strand
CAAGCGTGACGCCTCCCGGAAGGTCGCTTGCCATAGGGTCGACAACCGTGATGGATTCGTTTCCGCTAATCCATTGTGAAAGTAATGCGGAGCCCATTTTTCCGCACCCTACAATAAGAATAGAATTTACGATCTTAAAATTCCGTTTCCGCGCTCGAAGCGCTGTGTGTAATTCTTCAAAAAGGTTTAAAATCAAATAAGCTAGTGTATAGTCATTATGTATATTTGACTTAATACTTCAAAAGACTTGTGCATTCGATATTTCAAAAATGGCGGTTGTGCGGTGCACCATCTCTATCTACATTGTGGGACAGAAATTTCAAGGTAGACTGATTTTTGTTTTATGGCCAAGAAACGTAATATTGTTGTCAAAATTGGTTCGGCGCTCCTCGCCAATCAGGAACTGCTGACTCCGCGCTACGGTTTCCTCCAGCGGCTCCTGGAAAATGTCGCGCAGCTACGATCCGAGGGGAACAACGTAATCCTGTGTTCGTCCGGATCGGTCGCGCTCGGACTGCGCATCATCGGTGAGACGCCCGAAAGCGCGGGAATATCCGACAAGCAGGCCGCCGCCGCCTGTGGTATGCCGCTGTTGCTCAATGCCTATAAGCAGGTAGGCCACGAATTCGGTTTCGAGATCGCGCAGGTCCTGCTCACCCTCGGTGACTTCGAAGACCATCGTCGCTTCCTCAACACGCGGAACACTGTCGCGCGCCTGCTCGAAGCAGGGGTGATGCCGATCGTGAATGAGAACGATACGATCACGACCGAGGAAATCCGTGTCGGCGACAACGACCGTCTCGCGGCGAAGGTCGCACAGATGGTCGGCGCGACCGATTTCATCATCCTGACGGGCGTAGACGGTCTTTACGATCGCAACCCTGACGATCCGGATGCCGTGTTCATTCCGGAAGTGACCGACGTGGGCCCCTATATGGAAGCGACCAAGGGCAAGAGCACGCTGGGCACCGGAGGCATGGAGACCAAGCTGCAGGCAGCCAACATGGCGCAGGAAGCCGGCGTCACGACCTGGATCGCTCAGGGCGAGGTGGACCGCCCGCTGTCTACCGTCCTCGATGGGAGCCGCCGTGCAACCAAGGTCATCCCGAACCCGAATCCGCTGTCCGGCTGGGATAGTTGGATCGCCAACCGCCTGCAGATGGCCGGAAGTCTCGTAATCAGCGAAGACACTGCCGCTGCAATCGCAAATGATGATAGGCCGATCCGCCGCGAAGACATCGTGTCGATGGATGGCGATTTCACCCGCGGCGATGTCCTTCATATCTATGACAGCAAGGGCATCGAACGGGCGAGGGGGCTGAGCGATTTCACCTCGGAAGAATTGCGGGTACTGATCCACAATCCGGACACCGATGCAGAGCAACTGCTAGGCTACAAGACACGCGGCGAGATCATTCGTTCGAACAATCTCGTCATGCTCGAGACGCGCCACCTGCTGTGGGATGCGCCTCCGGCCATTACCGAGGCATGATCGCATACGGGGAAATCGCGCAGAACTTCACTTGGCGTTCAGCAGGGGGCTGGCTATAGGCTCCCCCCTATGACGACCACCTCGCGCTTTCGCCGCCTGCCCGCCCTCGGCACCCTTGTCGCCGCAACCGTCCTGACCGCGGCTTGTGCCGGTACCGGCGGCGCGCCGAAGGACACCGCCTATGTGGCGCGCGATGTGGAGACGCTTTACGCCGAAGCGAAGGACCGGCTCGATCGCGGCAATGCTCCGCTCGCCGCCGCCCTGTTCGACGAGGTGGAGCGTCAGCATCCCTATTCACCGTGGGCCCGCCGCGCTCAGTTGATGAGCTCCTTCAGCTATTATGTCGCGCGTGATTACAACAAGTCGATCCAGGCTGCGCAGCGTTTCCTGTCGATCCACCCGGGTAACAAGGACGCTCCCTACGCATACTATCTGATCGCGCTCAACTATTACGAGCAGATCAGCGACGTGCAGCGCGACCAGAAGATCACCGAACAGGCACTGCTTGCATTGCGCGAAGTGGTGCGCCGTTTCCCGCAGACCGAGTATGCCGCCGATGCGCGCCTCAAGATCGACCTTGTTCAGGATCACCTTGCAGGCAAGGAAATGGAAATCGGTCGTTATTACCAGCGCTCGGGCAAGTGGATCGCCGCGCAGGTCCGGTTCCAGAACGTGGTGGACGACTATCAGACAACCAGCCACGCTCCCGAAGCGCTCTATCGCTTGACGGAAAGCAGCCTTGCGCTCGGAATTCCGCAGGAAGCGGTGAAGTATGCCGCGGTTCTGGGTGCAAACTATCCGGGCAACGAATGGTACGAGAAAGCTTACGAGCTGATCGAGGACCACGCGGCGGGCGTTTCCGCCAGCTGATCTGCGGCGCGGACTTATCCGCCCGGAAAAATTTTTTCGAATCCTTGAAACCGGATCGATCCTGTCGCATTTAGTCAATGCGGACCGGGCCCCTCTGGCGTGCGCTTTCCAGCCCACGTGATGTCGGACCGCATCGGACAACCGATGCGTGCTGGCGGGCCCTCTTCCCCATCCCCCTCCCAGCCTGACGGCCCATCGGTTGTTCGATCATTTTTGTTTCGAACAAGGAGACCGAGATGACGGCCCGTACCTTTAGACTGACCCAGATCCACCAGCGCATCGACGAGCGTCTGCGGCTGGAAATCAAGAAGCGCGCACCCGATCCGTGGGAAGTTTCGCGCCTCAAGAAGATGAAGCTGCGCGCGAAAGACGCGCTGCAACGCCTCCTGCGCCGCCCGGCGGCAACTTAATCGGCGTAGGTCCGCGGCATGTCAGGAACCGAGACATGCCGCGGCGCGCTTCTCCCGGAAACATGAGGGAAAAACATAATGGTCAGAGCCATCGCTCCCATGCTGCGCGACTTCCTGCAGAAGGAATCGGCGGGCGGCATCGTCCTCATATTCGCAGCAGCGCTGGCACTGGCCGTGGCGAACTCGCCTTTAGCCTCAGCCTACACCGGCCTGCTCGACATTCCTGTCGTCGCCGCGATCGGTAGCTTCGTCATCGACAAGCCCCTGTTGCTGTGGATCAACGACGGGCTGATGGCGGTGTTCTTCTTCCTCGTCGGCCTCGAGGTGAAGCGCGAAGTGCTGGAAGGGCAGCTATCAAGTTGGAACAAGGCCTCACTCCCCCTGATCGCCGCGATCGGCGGCATGGCGATTCCGGCCCTCGTATTCATCGGCCTTAACCTGGATAGCCCCGAGAATATTCGCGGCTGGGCTATCCCGGCTGCGACCGACATCGCCTTCGCGCTGGGTATCCTCTCGTTGCTGGGCCCGCGCGTACCCGTGGCGCTCAAGGCACTGCTGCTCGCGATCGCCGTGATCGACGACATCGGAGCCATCGCGATTATCGCCCTATTCTATTCGGGCGAGCTGGACACCGGAATGCTGGGCGCTGCAGCCGTTGTCTTCGTACTGATGCTTGCGGTGGGTCGTGCAAAGGTCCAGTCGACCATTCCCTATATCCTGCTCGCAATCCTGATGTGGGCATTCGTGCTCAAGTCGGGCGTACATGCCACGCTGGCAGGTGTGGCAGCGGCATTGACCATCCCGCTCGACCGCGACAGCGACCATGGCCCCCTGGAGAGGATGGAGCACGCGCTGCATCCGTGGGTCGCCTTCCTCGTCATTCCGATCTTCGGCTTTGCCAACGCAGGCGTGACCCTGGTCGGCATCGACGCCTCGGCATTGCTCGATCCGCTCCCGCTGGGCATTGCGCTCGGCCTGTTGGTCGGCAAGCAGATTGGCATTTTCGGCTTTGCCTGGGTTGCGGTGAAAACCGGCCTCGCGAAGCTGCCCGACGAGGTGAACTGGCGCCAGATCCATGCGCTCTCGCTGCTGGCGGCGATCGGTTTCACGATGAGCCTGTTTATCGGCAACCTCGCTTTTGCGACGCCGGAGCAGATCGATGCCGTCAAGCTGGGCGTGCTGTCCGGATCGACGATCGCTGCGCTGGCCGGATATTTCCTTCTCAAGATCGCGCTGCCGCAATCGGCTGCGCCCATTGAAAGCTACGAAGAATGATGGAGCTTCTCACACAGGACTGGCTCGGGACCCCCATATGGTTCTGGGCCGCCTTCCTGGTCATCGTGATCGCGCTGACCGCATTCGATCTCGGCATATTGCACAAGGAAGACCGCGAGCTAGGCATTTCGGAAAGTCTCAAGCTAAGCGCTTTCTACATCGGCGTGGCGATGCTGTTCGGTGTGTGGGTCTGGTTCGCGCGTGGCGAGCAGTCGGGAATGGAATATTTCACCGGCTTCTTCATCGAGAAGGCGCTGTCGATCGACAATGTCTTCGTGATCAGCCTGATCTTCACCTACTTCGCGATTCCCGCAAAGTACCAGTATCGCGCGCTGCTGTGGGGCATCATGGCGGTGATTATCCTGCGCGGCCTGATGATCGCCGGCGGTGCGGCATTGCTCGCGCAGGCTTACTGGGTCCTGTACATCTTCGCTGCCTTCCTGATCGTGACCGGCATCAAGATGTTTTTCGCCGGCGACGAGCCGATGGATGTCGGCAAGAACCCGGTGATCCGCTGGATCAGCACGCATATGCGCGTGACGAAAGAACTGCACCAGCAGCGCTTCTTCGTGAAGGTGGAGGACGAGAAGACGGGCAAGCTGGTGCGGGCGGCAACGCCGTTGTTCCTCGCGCTGGTGGTCATCAATCTTGCCGACCTCGTGTTCGCGCTCGACAGCGTGCCCGCGATCTTCGCGATCACAACCGATACCTTTATCGTCTACACATCGAATATCTTCGCGATCCTCGGCCTGCGTGCGCTCTATTTCGCGCTCGCTGCGATGGTGCACCGCTTCCATTATCTGAAGTACGCGCTGGCCGCCGTGCTGGTCTTCATCGGCAGCAAGATCTTCGTCACCGACTTCCTTTTGGGTGGCGGCAAGCTGCCCGCGTGGATCAGCCTTGGCGTGACCTTCGGCCTGATCCTGGCAGGTATCTTTTACTCGCTCTGGAAGACGAAGGGGCAGGAAGAGGAAGACTGGCCCGCACAGCCCGAGGACAGCGCGGCGCGCCCGCCTGTTTGAAACTGCACGCGAGAGGATGACGGGCGGGCACGGCTGGGCTAGGAAAAGCCTGAAATGCTGACCCGCCTGTCCATCCGCAACATCGTGCTGATCGAGGCGCTCGACCTCGATTTCGGGCGCGGTCTGGGCGTGCTGACGGGCGAGACGGGGGCGGGCAAGTCGATCCTGCTCGATTCGCTCGGCCTGGTGCTGGGCAATCGCGCCGACAGCGGACTGGTCCGAAGCGGCGAGGAAAAGGCAAGCGTCTCCGCCAGTTTCGAGTTCGCCCAGCTTCCCAAGGCAGTGGCCGAAGCTCTCGACGACGCCGATATCGAGATCGAACCGGGAGAACCGCTGATCATCCGCCGCCAGCTTAAGGCGGACGGGGGCAGCAAGGCCTTCATCAACGACCAGGGCGTGGGCGTGGCGCTGCTGCGCGAAATTTCGGGCGCGCTGGTCGAACTCCACGGCCAGCATGACGATCGTGGCCTCGTAAACCCACGCGGTCATCGTGCGCTGCTCGATCGCTTTGCAGGCGCTGACACGGCGCGCGTCGAACAGGCGCATGCCAAATGGCGCGAAGCCGAAGCGCGGCTGGGCGAAGCGCGCGATGCGCTCGAACAGGCGAAACTCGATCAGGATCTATTGCTGGCGCACCTCGCCGAACTGACCACGCTCGAACCGCAGGCGGGCGAGGAGGCACGGCTCGCCGAAGCCCGCGCCGACATGCAAAAGGGCGAGCGGCTTTCGGGCGATCT
>JABDNC010000094.1 GCA_013001165.1 Erythrobacter sp. | reverse complement strand
AATTGCCCTAGGATTGAGGGCGGCTTTCGGATCGCTTGAAAGGGGTGGCGTCCATCTGCTTCAGCGTGAAAATCTGACGCAGATATAACCGCTCAAGTTTCTGACGTTAGCAGGGCCATCACTTCGTCGAAGTCTTCATGCACATTGACCTGTGCGCCGCCCGCGAAGTTCAGGACCACACCGCGTTCGTTCTTTCCGACGAAGAGGATTGCCGAAACCCGGCAAGCAGCAGCCGTTCCGTCGGTTCGGCGAAACATGGCAAATCCCTTGGGTAAAGACATGGCGACCTCGCTCTAGCTCGACTGCAAGAGATGCAGACTAAGCTCGGCATCTCGCTTTTCCGCCTTGGATTGCGCTGCCTTTGCGCGGTCTAGCGCTACTTTTCGCGCCAGTTCAGCCAGTCTGGTCCAGGACTTTTCGGCACGCAGGTTGCGCTGCTTGACATTATCGAGCGTGGCCGCCTCGGCTTCGAGAGCTGCTTCTTGCGCACGCGCTTCGTAAAATTCGAACGATTGGTACAATGTGCATCTCTCAAGTCTGGATCAGAAACGGGTGTCCCCCTCGCGTGCCGGGTCGCAAAAGCACGCGAGAGGAACTCGGGTAAGCTGATTAGTCTGCAGCCGAGAGATTGACCGCGCTTGCCTTGCCGTTGTTACCGGTTTCGACTTCGTAATTGAGGCGCTGCTCCTTATCGAGCGTCGTCATACCTGCCGCCTGGACGGCGGAAATGTGGACGAAGCTGTCGGCAGAGCCGTCATCGGGCTGGATGAAGCCATAACCTTTGTCGGTATTGAAGAATTTTACAGTTCCAGTAGTCATCTCGCTTCCTTTCAAGAAACGGTTGTGTCCGGCTGGCGAGATTGCGAGCCGGGGTCGTGCATCAAGTCGTCAATTGAAAGGAGGTCGTCGTGTTGAAGGCGCGAAAACCGGAAATGTCCGGTTTCCTTGCCAGGCGTCGATATCCGTCGAAATGCAACGTGAGCAAATTGGGTGGGCAGGTTTCCTCCACACTAAAGTGTCGCTTCGGAACCTGCATTAGGGATTGTCGCACTGGCAAACTGTGCCTCGCTCCAGGCACAGGCTGCGGCAGCGCCCAGGCCGTGCTGGAACTCGCTTATGCGTTCAGCGATGTGTGAAGCCTTCACCAGTTTGGCCAGGCGGTCGTCATCGTTTGCAGCACAGTCGGCACCCATGAGGGCCCTTTGGTGCTGGGCGTATTGATGATTGAGGTCCATATCAGCCTTCCTGCTGTGGCGGGGATGCTGATGCATGGCCGCGAGTGTCGTATCTATCTCAGTCGATCATCGTTGCGACGAGGCGACGTAGTTCCGCGGTTGCCATGTGGCCCGGATTTGCATTCTCCCGGCCTGCGCGCTGCGCATGTATGGCGCCGTAACGGAGGGAAAGCTTGGGGCGCGAGGTGTCGCGCACATTCAGTGTATTCATTGTATTTATGTCCGGCAGGTTCTTCCCGCCGCCTTCTTCAAGTCTCAGCGCCTGTAACCGCGCTTGCGAGCACCGGCGGGCATGGCCCCCGGTGTTCGTTCGCGGAAAACGATCCGGCCTTTGCTCAGATCGTATGGCGTCATTTCGACGTGTACGCGGTCTCCAACGACCGATCGGATGCGATAGCGACGCATCTTGCCTGCGGTATAGCAGATGATGCGATGCTCATTGTCGAGGACGACG
This sequence comes from Erythrobacter sp., assembly GCA_013001165.1. Taxonomy (GTDB): domain Bacteria; phylum Pseudomonadota; class Alphaproteobacteria; order Sphingomonadales; family Sphingomonadaceae; genus Qipengyuania. Next base: position 15,313 of record JABDNC010000094.1, on the reverse strand, counting down.
CCGAAGCGACCATCGGGCAGGATCTCGTCGATCGCACCCTCCATCGTAATGAGCTCTTCTTTCGCCAATAAAGCATCCTAGCGTACGAAAAATCATCCGCGCGGACGAATTCCGCTGCGGAGCCAGGAAGGATGAAATGGATGAGGTGCCGACGGCGCGCTTGTGCGCGATAGGTGGCAATCAATATCCGTCGCAAACGACGTTAGGCAATTTCTATATAACAGCGTGCAAAAAAATTACAACAGCTGGGGCACGATAATGCAAAAAATTGCTTTTGCGCCGGAGCGCATTGCTCGTTTCCCGCTATGTCTCAGCTTCGGGGCTGGCATCCCGATTGACCGACGCAGGCCGAATGACGCGGTGAATTGGACGAGGCGGCACAGCTGGCCACCCACGAACGTCGTTTGTCGGGTCGTTAGCAGCACGTCGGCTTCTGGGCACGATATTCGCCCGGTGAAAGGGTCGAATGTCGGATGGGAAGCAGTCACAGTTAGAAATGGCAACAGTATGCCCAAATGGCGCTTGCGCCAAACACGAATATGTCAGTCGCTACTGAGTTCCTACCTTTGCCGGTGGGCACGCAGGCGGATTGAAGAAGAAACGATCCGGCACCGGGATATTCTGGCGCTCCATCACGGCCATCAGATTGGGGTACGGGCGCGGGTCGAAGAAGGGGTAGGCGAGGAGATCGAGCAAGGGGTAGGGCGCCTCGGCGAAATCGAAGGGGCGCATTACCTCCACCGCTTCTTCGGTCCGGCCCAGGTGCATCAGCGCCTGCCAAGTCGAGTTGGGCCATTCGAACATCATGGCCGCGATCTCTTCGGCGCGCTCACGGTCACCTTCCGAGCAGGCCTGTCGAATGTCGACCAGCGCACGAAGTTCGCGGGTTTTCTCGTAATTGTCCATCTCGCGGGCAAGGCGGCCTGCGTCTTCAATGCGGCCTACTGCCAATAGAGCGCGATGCGACTGGTAGACGAACAACATCGAGTTGCGACGATTGGATGGCGCGGCATCATGCATCGCCGCTGCCTCTTCGTAAGCGCGGGCATCATAAAGACCATTGATGTTCAAATGGGGCCGTTCGGGCTCCAGCGCGCTGGCGCGCGCAAAGCTGGCCGCTGCGGCGTCATGGCGATTAAGCAAATATTCGACACCGCCCTTGATGCGCCACGACGAGACATCTTCCGGATTGTTCTGGGTCACGCGGGTAATGACGCGAAGCGCGGCATTGAGATCACCATTGAAATAGTGACGTAGATGTAGCGCCGTGTCGCGCTCGTTGGCATTTCTGGATGTGCGCGCTGCAGCGTCAATATTGCGATTGAATTCGGCGCTAAGTGCGGCGCGGTCGGCATCGATGATTGACGCGATGCTGGAGACGGAGAGCCCTAGTAAGATATGCTCTGCGGCTGTGATGTGCGCGCGCGACCAGCCTGGGTCTAGCGTTTGGGCGCGCCGATATTGTTCAAGCGCCGCCTGCCCATTGTCATTCTCTCCCCCGAACGTGATATCCTGGGCACGAAGGAAGGCTTCATAGGCGTCGACCGAGTTGGTGCCGCTGTCGATAAGCCCGGAGAGCGCCGCTGGATCGAGCGCTGTGTTCAGCGCGCGGGCGACGCGGGTGGCGATTTCTTCCTGGACGGTGATAGTATCGGCGAGCGGCCGGTCATAGCGTTGGGTAAAGAGGCGGTCACCGGATTGCGCATCAATCAGTTCGATGTCGACGACGATGCGATCTTCGCTGCGGCGCACAGAACCATCGAGGACGTGGGCAACGCCTAATTCGCCGCCAATGTCACTCATCGATTGCTGGCGCTCGCGAAAGCGGAAGCTTTCTGCGATGGGCGCAACTTTGAGATCAGGGGTTCGTGACAACGCCGCGCTGATTTCCTGGGCGAGGCCGTCAGAGAACCAGTTTTGGGGCTCGGCCGAAAGGTCGCGGAAAGGCAGAACCGCGATGGACTTGTCGTTTTGCTGCTGGCTCGCTTCGGTGCCGTAGCTGGCCGAACCACCTTCCCAGACCCAGAAGCCGAGTGCGCTGATTGCAGCGGCCAGCGGGATGGCGAGGAGGGCGGCTTTGGTTGATCGTTTAACTGGTGTGGCTGGCGGCGGTGCGGTCGGTGCGATGCTACCGCCCAGCTTGTTGACCAAACTGCGTTTTAGATCAATTTCGCCATCATGGCCGCGCATATCAGTTGCGTGGATTTGCTTGAATCCCAAGGGCGGCGCAGTACCGTCTAGGCTGATGGCGATCAGCTTGCCGGCTTCCAAGGCCTCGCCAGCTTCATCGCGCACCCAGCGTGAGGCGATGCTCTCCTTGGACCAAGCGACGATGACTGATTTGGCAGATCGCAGTTCGCGCTCGATATCGGCGGAAAATTCGGCGCCACCATCAATATGGCGATCCCACCAGACGCTATAGCCTGCCTCCTCGAGCGTGGCGACGAGCTGTTCTATGCGAGATTGGTCAGCCCGCGAATAGGAAAGGAAAACATCTGCCACCATAGTTGTTTGCAGCCGCAAATCGTGCGTGTCCATAGGACGGACTATATGCACCACCCAATTGTTGGTTCAGTTCGCAGACATCAATTTCATTATTTGATGCGCAACCGGCCAATGTCCGCAATCGGATCGTAAGCGAAAAGTCCGCTTTTCTATTCGACAAGCGCCAAGCCACCGCTGTCCTACTTAGCACCATAGGGCTAGCTCCCCCGATATGGCCCGCGACAAGACATCTTTCGATCATCGCTGTTTCTCGCAGTCTCGCGAGCCGCATCGTTTTCTCTTCAGGACCGTGTTCCAAGTGTTCCATCCTGTGGCGTTCGCCGCCGGCCATTCCAACCTGCGTCCAACACTTCGCACTTGCGAAAGCGTGGGCAAGCGGCAAGAGGGTTCGCCATGAGCATGAACGATCTGATCACCGCCGCACGTGTGTCCAAGGCCTGGCCGTTCCAGGAGGCGCAGCGGCTGCTCAAACGCTATCCCGATGGCGCAAAGCCCGACGGCTCGCCGGTGCTTTTCGAAACCGGCTACGGTCCCAGCGGTCTGCCGCATATCGGCACATTCCAGGAAGTCCTTCGCACGACGCTCGTGCGCCGCGCCTATGAGGCGATGATCGGTGCGAAGCCCGAAGACGGCAAGACACGCCTCGTCGCCTTCAGCGATGACATGGACGGCCTGCGCAAGGTGCCCGACAACGTTCCGAACCAGGAACTGCTCGAGGCGAACCTGCACCTCCCGCTCAGCCGCGTGCCCGACCCCTTCGACAAGGGCCACGAGAGCTTTGCAGCGCACAACAACGCCAAGCTGCGCGAATTCCTCGACCGCTTCGGTTTCGAGTACGAGTTCATTGCCGCCAATGACATGTACAACTCCGGGCGCTTCGACGATGCGCTGCGCCAGGTCCTGCGCAAGAACCAGGACATTCTCGACATCATGCTGCCGACGCTGCGCGAGGAACGCCGCCAGACCTATTCGCCGGTATTGCCGATCTCGCCCTCGACAGGCCGCGTGCTGCAGGTGCCGGTCGAGGTGGTCGATGCGGAAGCGGGCACCATTCGCTTCACTGACGAGGATGGCAGACAAGTCGAGCAGTCGGCGCTGGGCGGCATGTCCAAGCTGCAGTGGAAGGTCGACTGGGCGATGCGCTGGTATGCGCTTGGTGTCGATTACGAGATGTACGGTAAGGATCTGACCGACAGCGGCGTCCAGTCGGGCCGCATCGTCAAGGTGCTGGGCGGTCGCAAGCCGGAAGGCCTCATCTACGAGATGTTCCTCGACCAGAACGGCGAGAAAATCTCCAAGTCCAAGGGCAACGGCCTTTCGATCGAGGAATGGCTGCAATACGGTAGCGAGGAGAGCCTCGGCTTCTACATCTTCCCCAATCCCAAGAGCGCCAAGCAGCTGCATGTTGGCGTGATCCCGCGTGCGGTGGACGATTACTGGCAATTCCGCGAACGGCTCTCCGAGCAGGAGCTCGACAAGCAGCTCGGCAACCCGGCTTGGCATCTGCTGCGCGCCAATGGCGGGTTCGAAACCGACAAGGCTCCGGGTGCCGGTGACAGCCTGCCGGTGACCTACGGCCTGCTACTGAACCTCGCCAGCGTGCTGGGGGCAGAGGCGAGCGAGGACGCGCTGCGTGACTATCTCGAAAGCTACATTGGTTCGGGCAAGATCACGCCCGAGCTCGAAGTGCTGATCGGGACGGCAGTCGCCTATACACGCGACTATATCGTCCCGACGCTCGACAAGCGCGCGCCCGAGCCCAACGAGGCAGAGGCGCTGCGAGCATTGGATGCCTATCTGGCAGGCGCATCGCAAGATGCCAGCGCGGAGGATCTCCAAACCGAAGTCTACGAGATCGGCAAGCGCGAGGAATACGGTTTTGAATCGCTGCGCGACTGGTTCAAGGCGCTTTACCAGACGCTGCTCGGCAGCGATCAGGGGCCACGTATGGGTAGTTTTATTGCGCTTTACGGTGTGGAAAATACGCGAAAGCTCATCGAAGACGCCTTGGCGCGAAGCTAACCGAGAAGAAAAAGCTCTAAGTCATTCAGCTTGTTGCGTTGATCGAGCTAAAAGCTGATCGAGAATGCAGCCGTAAAGACTTGCTATATTCGGATTTTGCGGCACTCTTGTTGGCGGATCGTAAGAGTTGCAGCAAGGGGAGGGACGCCATGGGTCGCACCAATGGCGGAGGCGGCGGGTCAAGCCCATCGTCGGACAGCAGCAGGAAGTTCATGGAATTTGCCGAGCGCAATGCGCGCCTGGCAGGCCGGTTGGCTGACCTGAAGGTCGGCTCGGCTGAGCTGTTCCTGCAAACTACCGAACAAACGCGGATGGCGCTCTGCATTTCGGATCCGAACAAGCCGGATTGCCCGATCGTCTACTGCAATCAGGCTTTCGTCGAACTCACCGGATATCAGCGTGACGACATTGTCGGCCAGAATTGCCGTTTCCTCCAAGGGCGGGGGACCAAGCCGGAGGCTGTGAGCAAGCTGCGTCAGGCTGTCGAGACCGAAGAGTACACGGTCGTCGACATCCTCAATTACCGCAAGGACGGCACCGCCTTCTGGAACGCGGTGCATGTCGGGCCGATCTATCACGAGGATGGATCGATTGCCTATTTCTTCGGTTCCCAATGGGACATCACGGAATTGCTCGCCGCACGCGAAACGATCGTCGAGAACGAAAGGATCGCAACCGAGCTGCGGCATCGCACAGACAATCTGTTTGCCGTACTTGCCGCCATCGTCCGCCTTTCGGCCAAGGACACCGACGACGCGGCCGAATTGTCGGAGAAGATCGAACGCCGCATCGAAGCGCTCGCCGGCGCTCACCGCATGAGCCTTACCGGCGAGGGGTTGGCAGAGGACAAGTCGAACCTGCGCACCCTCGTGGAGTCTGTTCTGCGCCCCTATCGCAATTCCCATGCCGACCGGCTCGAGATCGAGGGCGGGGCCTTCGACCTTTCTCGCAAGAACATCACGCCGTTGGGCCTGACCCTTCACGAGCTTGCCACGAATGCGCTCAAGTACGGTGCCCTATCGACCGTAGACGGCAAGGTTCGTGTCGATTGGAAGGAAACCGAGCAATTCGTCGAAATCCACTGGATCGAAAACCTCGGGTCGGCGAGCGAGCGACTTGATACTCACCCTCCCACGCAAGGTTCGGGCTCGGGCTCTCGACTGATCAACGGGGTTGTCAGGGGAACGGGCGGCTCTATTTCGACCGATTATCGACCCGATGGTTTGCAGGCGACGATCCGCCTGCCGATCAAGAACAAGGTTTCCTTCTAGCCGATCAGCTGTGCTTGCGCGTGCGATACCACTTGGTGAGCACGTATTTGGCCCCGGCGATGACTGGCGTTCCGGCATGCATCGTGTCCACGTTGGGCTCGCCCTCGGGCGTGGCGTTGTTCCACACGAGTAGCACGCCCGGCTTGGGTTCGATCGAGGCACCGACTTCGGTGAAGTGCGTATGCCCGCCCTCTTCGACCTTGTTGAGGAAGGCCATGGCGGTCCAGCAGCGCTGCCCGCCGCGCTTGCGCTCCAGCTTCCAGTATTCCTGGTCGGTGTAGAACCAGTCGTTGTGCGGTTTGAATTCCTGGCCCGGCAGGTAGCGCTGGCCCTGGATCGCCTCGCCGGTGGCCGGATTCATGCCGAGCAGATCGTCGATCCGGCGCGAGATGCCTTTGACGAAGGGATCGTTGGGATTGAAATTGCCCGAATACGATGTGCGGAACTTGGCGATGTAGGCCGTCTCGTGCAGCTCGCTCGGGCGCGCGACCACGTCGATCATGGTGATGAACCGCCGGCATTCGTCCGGCGAAAGGAAATTCGGCACGGCGAAGATCTCTGCGCGGTCGGTCGGCACTTTGTAGATTTCGGGATCGTTTTCGAGGCGCTCGCGCACCTTGGCGCCGATACGCCTGAGAGCATCCTGATCGGGAATCGCGGTGGTCTTGGTCATGGCACGAAGTGTTAGCGTGGGTCCGACGCTGCGAAAACCGTCAACTTGCAGAGCAGATAGGAGACGCTAAGCTCGCGCCTGATCCTGGAGGGGAGTGACAGAATGACCGATACCGCCCGCCGCTATTCCACCGGTGCGATGATTTTCCACTGGGTCATCGCAATCGCAGTCATAGTGAACTGGAGGCTGGCTGAGAACGCCGAGCATGCCGAGGCGATCGCGGACAAGATCGCCATTTTCGCCAATCACAAGGCGCTGGGCATACTGATCCTCGTGCTGACGCTTGGTCGGTTGGCCTGGCGCTGGACGCATCCGGTGCCGCCGCTTCCCTCGAACCTCGCGCGTTGGGAGGCCACGCTCGCGCGCACGGTCCACATCATCTTCTACGTTCTGCTAATCGGCCTGCCGCTGGGCGGATGGATGGCCAATTCGCTCTCCGGTCGCGAGATCGACATGTTCGGCATCTTCGTGATCCCGCCGCTGCCGATTGGCGAGAATACAGAGGCCGCCAAGGCCATCTTCGGCCTTCACGCAACTGGCGGTAACGTCTTCATTTACCTCATTGCGCTGCACATACTCGGCGCGCTGAAGCACACGTTCTTCGACAAGAACGGCGGGATCTTCCGCATGCTCCCCTTCGGCAAGGTGCCTGACTGAGGCCAACGAAAAACCCCCGCCGATCGCTCGGCGGGGGTTTCTGATGCTTCTCCGGTCCACTCTCACGCCGGAGAAGCGGGGTGGAGGAAGTGACTTACCAGAAGAAGTCGTAGATCACGTCGACCACTTCGCCGCTGTAGATGTCGACCAGCAGCACGTCGTCGTAATACCGGACCCAGCGATAGGGGCCGTAGACTTCCGGCAGGCGATAGCGCCAGGGATCGTTGATCCAGTAGCGGCTGCCGAAGAACAGGTTGCCAAGGCGGAACCCGATGTCGAGCCTGCGATAGCGATAATCCCGGTAGGGAGCGTAGTAGCGGCCGAGGCGGAAGATGCTGCGGTTGGAATAGCGATAGCGGTTCCAGTCGTAGCGATGGTTATCGCGCCAGCCGTAACGGTCCCACCGGTCGTAATTGTGCCAGCGGCGGCCATCCCAGTAACGCGAACGACGCTCTAGCGTGCTGCGGGCAGCGCGGTCCCGGATGCTACGTTCGCGATAGATGCGTTCGGCGCGGCGATCGGCCCTGCGTTCTGCGCGCCGTTCCTGATAGCGACGTTCTGCACGGCGATCAGCACGACGCTCTGCGCGACGCTCTTCGATCCGGCGTTCGGCACGACGCTCTGCACGGCGCTGCTCTTGGCGACGTTCCTGTCGGCGTTCGCTGCGGTTCCAATCGCGGCCCGAACGCTCTTGCGCCCTTTCCGCACGACGGTCGCCACGGTTCCAGTCACGGCCACGACGTTCCTCTGCGCGGTTCTCGCGCGAAACTTCACGGACGGCCTGGCGGCGAGCACGTTCGCGCTCTGCACCGTAGTCGCGGCGTTCCTGACGACGATCCTGGCGTCGTTCCTGACTTTGCTCGCTGCGGCGTTCCTGACGCTGCTCGCTGCGACGCTCCTGGCGTCGTTCGCTGCGTCGTTCCTGGCGTTGTCCGCTACGGCGTTCCTGGCGGCGCTGTTGGCGCTGCTGCTGCTGCCATTGCGCGCGATCCTGCTGCGAGCGCTGCTCGGCAGCTTCAGCCGCTTCAGCCTGTGCGGGCAGGGCAGTGACCGCCATCGCGACCGCGAGGGCGCTCAGCGCGCTGCCTTTCATCAGCTTTGTAAGTGTCATGGAGCGTGTCCTTTTCTTCTTCTTCAAGCCGCTCCACACCTGCGGCTCTTGTTCGATGTATTGCTTTGTATCACATCGGCCTGACTTGTATCTGAACCGGATCGTCGACCTTACGTTCATGTTTGGAGCTTTGAAAATTAACGCAACTCGGTGCCAACTCGTGCGTTAGCTCTTGCGATGATCGATAATCTTCCCGCTGTCCGGAAGGACGTTATGACACGGCTGGCTGAGGCTTCAACCAGCCGCAAGTCGCCGATGCACACGCCGGTGGTGGCAACGGCCGATGCCGATGCCCGCATCATGGTCCTGCGCCATTTCGATCCGGACGACTGGACGCTGCGGTTCCATACTGACGTGCGATCCCCGAAGGCCAGCGTTATCGGCGACGGCGCACCGATTGGCGTCCTGTTCTACGATTCCGACTCTAAGGTGCAGATTCGTTGCCGGGGAACCGGCCGGATCGAAGCGCACACGGAGCGGGTGCAGCAATTCTGGGAAGCAAGCGACCGTTTCGCTCGCCGATGTTACCTCGGTGCGCCGCCTGGCGAGCATCGCGACGAGCCGTCCAGCGGGCTCCCAGCGTGGATCGAGGGCGCGCGACCGACCGAAGAAGAGTTGAAGCCCGCCCAGCAGAATTTTGGCGCGCTAATCGTCGAGATCGACACGATCGATTGGTATTTCTTGTCGTCAGCTGGGCATCGACGCGCTCTATTGGGCCGGCACGATGCGAAATGGGTTACTCCATGATAAACTATTCTATTTGTTCGATTGGTCATGTTTGACAGCGAGTATCTGCAATCTCTTTGAGATTACAGAGGCTAGCCGGCTCTATGACTTCTCCTACGCGCATCCTGATGCTCTTCGACAATATGAACCGCGATTACGTGTCGCGCCTGCAATCCGGCGCGGCACGCAAGGCGAGTTCGTTGGATGTCACGATCGAAGCTGAAAACATTCACGGGAGCGCTACTAGTGTGGAGAGCCTCCTCGATACTCCGGGCATTGGCGGTGTCATCCTTACCGCGCCATTGTGCGATGACCGTCACGTGCTGCTCCAGGTGGAGAAGAGAGGAATTCCATTCGCGCGCATCGCTTCAATGCTCGATCCGGGGCGGGGGATCACCGTATCCATGGACGAGTACGAGGCTTCGCGTGAAATCACGAGCCTGCTGCTGGAGGCCGGCCATCGCCGTATCGCGATCATTCGGGGGCCACGCTCGCACCTCGCCAGCATGCGTCGCTACAACGGGTTTACTGCGGCGATGGGCACTAAGGGTGGGCGGGCCGATCCGGCATTGATTGTCGAAGGCGAGTTTACGCCCGAGAGCGGAAAGCGGGTCGCCGCCACGCTGTTGGCTGGAAGGCCGACCGCGATCTTCTCAAGCAATGACGGCATGGCCGCTGGTTTTATCGAGGCGGCGAGGGCGGCAGGCTATAATTTGCCGGGGCAGATTTCGGTCGTCGGCTTCGACGATGATCCCATCGCAAAAAGTCTCAATCCGCCGCTGACCACCGTGCGCCAGCCGCTCGAGGAGATGGGCGCGACGGCCTGCACGCTATTGGCGGACTGCATCAAAGGATCAGGCAAGAGCGTGGCCCATGCCGATGTCCCCTATGCCATTGTTGAACGCGCTTCCATTGCACCGCCAAGCGTCGAGGCGGCCAACGCCGCCTGATCAGGCGGTGTGAACCGAGTGCCGGTTCCGGCCGGCATGTTTTGCATCATAAAGCGCCTGGTCGGCCGCACGCAGCAGGTCGCGCTCGTCCCAGCCGGGTTTGAGTTCGGCAATGCCGATACTGAGCGTGATATCTATCCGCTCTTCCCACTGGGCGGAGCTGAGGCGATCATTGATGGAGATGCAGCGTGCGTCGAGTTCGTCCGCGCGGCGACCGGGGAAGACGAAGAGGAATTCCTCGCCTCCGATACGGCCGACTGAATCATCGCCAATCGCCTCGTCGCACAGGATATCGGCAATGCCCTTGATGACCCTGTCGCCAACGCCGTGGCCGAACTCATCGTTGATACGCTTGAAGTAATCGATGTCGATCATGGCGACCGATAGCGGTGCGCCCGTCAACTCCGACGCATCCATCGCCTCGGCAAGATTGGCGAGGATGCAGCGGCGGTTGGGCATGCCGGTCAGCGGGTCGGTGGCAGCCAGCGTGCGGACTTCGGCAGCTTCGCGCTCTGCCCTGGCGCGGGCGGCTTCGAGCTGGCGCATGGTTTCGGCGCGTTCGGTCACGTCGAGCATCGTGCCGAACAGTGCAGTCACGCGGCCCTTGCTGTCGGCCTCGGCCTCGCCGCGGCAATCGATGTGGATGATCTCGTTATCGCCGCGCCTGATCCGCGCTTCGAAGGCGAAGGGCAGGGCATGGCTGGTTGCTTCGACGATGAAGGAGCGCACGCGCTCGCGATCGTCTTCGTGGTGGAGATCGAACCAGTCCTCGAGGCTCGGCTGGCTCTCGGCATCGAAACCGCAAATGCGCAGCGCCTCACGCGACCAGCGGGCCGAATTGTCGACAGGGCTGAACCGCCAGTGGCCGACCTTGGCTGCGCGTTCCGCAGACTCGAGCAGGCGCGCATTCTCCGCGATCTCCGCGAGGTCACGGCCGCGCTGGGCGAGCAGGAAGGCGACCGGCATCGAGGAAACGAGCAGGGCCACGAGATAAACCTGGAAAAAGAAGACCTGTTTCTCGGTCGTGTCGAAGAACAGCGTGACGGGGCCGGTATTGAAGGTCGTCAGGACCGAGCCGGTTGCCGCAATGATGACGAGCGCTGCTGCAGCGCCGCTGAGGCCGAGCGTAGCGGTGGCGATTGCCATAGCCATGACGGGCAGGAACAGCAGCGGCATATCGGCCTGGCCAAAGGCTGCGATGCTCAGGATTGCGACAACGAGTACGGTCCAGAGCGACCGCAGCGAAAGCAGGTCTCGGCGGTCCTGGGGGTCTTGCGCAATGAACAGGATGACCGGCGTCACGATCAGCATGCCGAGCGTGACCGTGCTCATCCACGAGCTCAGGAAGCCATATGTGAGGTTGGCAGATAGGACGCCTGCCATGAGCGCGCTGAAACAACCGGCCACGATTGCGGCACCGCCGAAACGGGCCATGTTCCACGGACGCGAGAGCATGAGTTGCGCGGCCGAGCGACCACCCATCAAGGCGAAGACGAGATAGCCTTCGAGCAGGTTTGCAATGGTATAGCCGGTAGTGGCGAGGAAACCGGAGCCGGCCCACAGGTTCGCTGCCATGCTGGCGGCTGCGATCCAGGCAGCGGTGATGACGCGGCGGCGTGGGCCGAAATGGAGGAGGGCGGCCACGAAGATGCCGCTCGAGGGCCAGACGGCTGCGATGCCGTCTTCACCTTGTGTGAGGTTGAGTGCAACCAGCGCGCAAACGAGCCAGGCGATGCCGTAAAGCATCGGCCAGCCGTAATAGCCCGCACCTTTGTGATTCGCAGTCACTGAAAGCCCCCTTCCTTGGCTGCTCCTCTAGCCAAGGCTGATGACGGCTTGCTTAACGGCTCACCTATCGGATTTCCAGTTGCATCTCGTGAAACCGGACATGCTCTGCGAATCAATGATTTGAACGTCGATTTTGGTCGGTTCCGCGCTGGGCGGACCGCCGTGCATGGCCTCGATCATGCGCTCGATGGCGGCGAGATCGCCTTCAAGCTGGGCTTCGACCGTCCCGTCGGGCAGGTTTCGTACCCATCCGGCAATGCCGAGTGATCGTGCGGTAGCGACGGTCCAGTCGCGATAGAAGACGCCTTGAACGCGCCCGTGGACGATGAGGCGGCGGGCGGTCATCGGGTGTGCCCGAATGTTTCCGCCCGCCGGTCCATGGGTCAGGCAGCCTGCTTAATATCGCGCAGGGTCAGCTCGAACGTCACATCTTCGCCGGCCAGCGGGTGGTTGCCGTCGACCTTCACCGCTTCTTCGCCGACTTCGAGGATGAACAGCGTCATCGGATTGCCGTCGGGCGCCTGGGCCTGAAGTGCCATGCCCGGCTGCGGGGCGGGTTCGGGCGGCAGGTTGGAGCGCGGGATGTCCATGATCAGTTCTTCACGACGCGGTCCGAAGGCCTCGTCGCTGGCGATTGCGACCGTCTGCTGATCGCCGACTTCCATGCCGGTCAGCGCCTGTTCGATCTGGGGGAAGATCTGCCCGCCACCAAGCTGGATTTCCTGCGGACCGACCTCTTCGGTATTGCCGACGACCTGGCCGTCACCCCGTTTGAGGACGTAGTCGATTGTTACGGTGTCACCGTTGGTGGGAGTGGTCATGAATATCCTTTGAGATTTCGTGTTCGCGGCACCTTGGTGCCGTCTGGAAAGCACGCCCGCGTGTCGGGCGACTTGCAGAGGACTCTCGCAATTCGGGCAGGGCTAGTCAAATCGGGGGTCGCTTGCGCGGAACTTTGCGGGCTTGCGGCGATAGTGCCCCTGTGACCAAGTGAAAAACGCGGTCAAAACAGGGGGAAATATTCGTGAGCGAAACGCGCAACGCCAGGTGGAAGGTGGCCGGGGTCTGGCTGCTGAGGATAACCGCTATCATCCTGATCGTCGGATCGCTGATGAGTACCACGGATCTCAACCAGTGGTGGATCAGGATTTGGGACTTCCCGCGCATCCAGATCCTTATCGCGATGATCCTCCTCGGGATCGCACTGTGGTTCGTCGATCGCGCCTGGCGCCCATGGTTGCCGTTGGTGCTGGCGGCGGTGAGCATGTGGCAGGTCTACCGTATTGCCCCTTACACCCCGCTCGCCCCGACAGAGGTGGCGCGGGTTTCGTCCGATCAGGCGGCGGGTAATTCCTGTTTCACGTTGCTGACACTCAACGTCCTGCAAAAGAACCGCGAATATGCGCGCACGATCGACCTCATTCGCCGTGTCGATCCGGATCTCGTCCTGCTGACGGAAACCGACCAGGCTTGGGCCGATGCGGTGGCCGGGGTGCTCGAAGATTACCCGGGCCAGATCCAGCGTCCGTTGGACAACACCTACGGCATCCTTTTCGCTTCGAAATTACCGATGTTCGATGCGGCTATCCAGGACATGGCGCAAAAGGACACGCCTTCGGTCATCGCTACCTTGCGCGCGGGCAATCACAGTTTCCTGATGATCGGCCTCCACCCGCGTCCACCCCATCCGAACCAGGACACCGAGGAGCGCGATGCCGAGATCGTGGTGGCCGCGCGCCGTTCGGCCGAGGTCGGACTTCCGGTGCTCGCAATCGGCGATTTCAACGATGTCGCATGGTCCGACACGACGAGCCTGTTCAAGGACCTCGGAAGCTTTCTCGACCCGCGCATCGGCCGGGGGACCTATGCCACCTTCCCGGCGGATTATGTCTGGCTGGGCTGGCCACTCGACCACCTCTTCGTGACCGAGGAATTCCTGCTCGACGAGATGCGCGTCGGTGAACCCGTCGGTTCCGACCACCGGCCGGTCATCGCCCGCCTGTGCCTCGACCCGCAAGCGGCGCGTGGCCGAAATGAAGACGCCGAAGGCCCCAGCGCCGAGGACGAGGCCGAAGCGGACGAAGTGATGGAGGAGTTTAAGGAAGACGAGGCCGAAGACGCCGTGAAGGGTGAGGGGTAAGGGAGAACAGGCTCGTATTCAAAGGTGACCCCCTCTTAAAAGAGCCGCCGAAACGTGCGTTGTTTCTTCTGAGCCTTGGCCGATTGTGGATAAGTCCTCGTAGTCTTCCTGCTACGAATTTTCATGCTATGTTCCGTCTATGCCGATCCAAGAACCGCTTCTGTACCCGTCAGACTATGACGATGCTCCCGAAGACAATACCGATGCATTTTTGCATCTTGAGTCGTTGGTTCGTACTCGGATGTATGAAAACGCGGATCAGGATGCCAACGGAGACATCGAATACCCTGCGCGGATGGAGTATGTAACGAGAGTCGGGGCGCTAGCGCAAGTATACGAGATACCTGGGATTGTATTTGACGATAATCACAACAATTTCGATTGGGAATTCCGTAAGTTTATCGAATCGGTGGACTATCAAACCACGCAGATTAGCGCGCTTCGAGCGAAGGCAAGGCGTCGCAAGACCGTAGCGCTATCCGACATCGACAAACGCAAGATAGCCCATCACGTGGCTGGCATAAGGTCAGCTATTGAAGCCGCTAAGATTGACGAGCGGAAGCGAAAGGCGCTCTTGAAACGGCTAACTGATCTAGAAGCGGAAGTAGTTAAGGGACGTTCTTCGCCTGCTCCAGTTTTAATTGCTGCAGCTTTTGCGCTCTCTATTGCGGCGGATGTAAGCGAACTTTCCGATACCGTGGGCGGTGCCGCTGCAGCGATCATTAAAATTGTCGGCCAAACTCGCTTAGCCTCGGACATCGAAGACCAAGATCGAATTCCCCCGCCGCCGAAGCAGATACCAGCTCCTGCAAACATAAAGCGTAAAGAGTTAGTATCTAGCTACGACGACCTGGACGACGACATTCCTTTCTAGTCTACCGCGTCAGCTTCTTATACGCCAATCGGGTCGGACGATCTGCAGCGTCACCCAAGCGGCGGCGCTTGTCTTCTTCGTAAGCCTCGAAGTTGCCCTCGAACCACTCGACATGGCTGTCGCCCTCGAAGGCAAGAATGTGCGTTGCGAGACGGTCGAGGAAGAAGCGGTCATGGCTGATGACCACGGCGCAGCCTGCGAAGTTCTCGATCGCCTCTTCCAGCGCGCCCAAAGTTTCCACGTCGAGGTCGTTGGTCGGTTCGTCCAGCAGCAGGACGTTGCCGCCCTCCTTCAGCATCTTGGCCATGTGGACGCGGTTGCGTTCACCGCCCGACAGCTTGCCGACGTTCTTTTGCTGGTCCGCGCCCTTGAAGTTGAACGCGCCGACATAGGCGCGGGTCGAGGTGTCGTGGCCGTTGACCTTCATGTAGTCGAGGCCGTCCGAAATCTCTTCCCAGACGTTGTTCTTGGGGTTCAAATGGTCGCGGCTCTGGTCGACGAAGCCGAGGTGGACGGTCGAACCGATTTCCACCGTGCCGCTGTCGGGTTCTTCCTTGCCGGTCAGGATCTTGAACAGCGTGGACTTGCCCGCGCCG
>JABDNC010000078.1 GCA_013001165.1 Erythrobacter sp. | reverse complement strand
GCCTCATTCTGGGGGCCAGGCCCCTTGGTCGGCCACCAATGGCCCCCGAATTTAGTCGAATGAAAGCGAACCGACGCGATCAAGTGATGCGTCTTTTTTAGCAAATTTCCGGGGTTTAAGAAGACTGTAACGCACATTCGCGAACAGGAAAATGGTGCCCAGAAGAGGACTCGAACCTCCACGCCCTTGCGAGCGCCGCCACCTGAAGACGGTGCGTCTACCAATTCCGCCATCTGGGCACACTTACGAGACAAGCGGATCATACGAGTCCGTGTCCGTGGTAGGCGCGGGCCACTAGCGAAGGGGTCGCCCCCTTGTCAACGCTATTCGCACCTCGATAAGAGGAACGCTTGCGGCCTTATATCGCTTACGGCTAGGGGCAGCCCGAAATCCTTACGGACCCTAACAAATACCAAGGCAGGTCATGGCAAATAGCAGCGCGCTCAACGGTAAACTCGTCGTCCTCATGGGCGGCAGCGGATTCCTGGGGAATTACGTGGCGCAGGCCCTGCTGGAACGGGGCGCACGCCTGCGGATCGCGGCGCGCAATCCGGAAAAGGCATTCAGCCTCAAGCCGCTCGCCAATCTGGGCCAGCTCCAGTTCGCCCGTTGCGATGCGACCAACCGCCAGAGCGTCGAGCGTTGCATCGAAGGAGCCGATGCCGTGGTCAATCTGGTCGGCAGCTTCGAGGGCGATCTCTACAAACTGATGGGCGATGCGCCGGGCTGGATGGCCGAAGCTGCCAAGAACACGGGCGCGAGCGCGTTCGTACATGTCAGCGCAATCGCAGCCGAACCCGACGAAGACACCAGCAACGATTACGCCGCCGCCAAGCACCGCGGCGAACGCGCAGTGAAGTCCGCCTTCAAGAACGCGACGATCGTGCGTCCAAGCATCGTCTTCGGCAAGGACGACAATTTCCTCAACATGTTCGGCGAGCTGATATCGAAGCTGCCGGTCCTGCCTGTTTTCGCGCCGGATTCGCAGCTGCAGCTCGTCTATGTCGACGATGTTGCCGAGGTGATCGCGCGTAGCCTGGAAAATCCGGGCAAGTTCGGCGGCAAGACCTACGAGCTTGGCGGGCCCGAAAAGCTGACCATGATGGAAATCAACCAGCGCATCGCCAATGCCCAGCACCGCAAGCGCACCTTCCTGCCGATGCCCGACGGCCTGTCGGCCACGTTCGCCGCCCTGCCCGGCACGCCGATGGGCAGCGACCAGTGGAACCTGCTCAAGCAGGGAAATGTCGCTAGCGGCGATTATCCCGGATTCGAGAAGTTCGACATCGAGCCCAAGCCGCTCGACTTGTTCCTCGACAAGTGGATGACGCGCTTCCGCAAGCACGGCCGTTTCGAGCCGCGCCTGTCGGCCTGATCCAAAGCTATATCTTCTCGACGATCAGCACCGCACCATCGCTGCCGCTGATCCGGACCTTTTCGCCGACCACTGCATCACAGCCCTTGGCGAGCCATTCGCTGTCGCCGTGCTTTACGCGCCCCGTGCCGCCGTCGATCGCGGTCACCACGATCGCGGTCTCACCGGAGAGGCGCATGCCGCGACGGTTCATCTTGGGATCGGCATCCTCGACCGGATTGGCCCGCAGGTAATTGCGGCCGATGAAGACGGCACCGATCGAGAGCATCGCGAAGGCAACGATCTGGAGCGGTATGCCGATCGGCAGTGCGAATGCGATCACGCCGGTTACCAACGCCGCGCCTGCAAGCCACATCAGGAAGTAACCGGGAACCAGTATCTCGGCCGCGGCGAGGAAGAACCCGAGCGCGAGCCAGACCCAGTGCGGGGCGAGCGTTTCGAACCACTCCATCAGCGTGCTCCCGGCGTTCCACCGCTACGCGGCACGGTCGGCGTGGAATTGCGCGGCTGCGGGCGCGGCGCGGGTGAAGGCGACGGCGCGGTGCGGGTCGGGTTAGCGGGACGCGGCGGCGGCGAACCGCCACCCGGACCGTCGCCCGCGATATCCTTGACCAGTTCGCCGATCCCGCCGAGCGAGCCGATGAGCTGCGTCGCCTCGACCGGGAAGAGGATGGTCTTGGCATTGGGGCTCGTGGCGAACTTGCCAACCGCCTTGGTGTATTCCTGCGCAACGAAGTAATTGAGCGCCTGGCTGCCCGAACCGGCGATGACGTCATTCACGACCTGCGTTGCCTTGGCTTCGGCCTCTGCCTCACGCTCACGCGCTTCTGCGTCGCGGAAAGCGGATTCCTTGCGGCCTTCCGCTTCGAGGATCGCCGACTGCTTTTCGCCTTCTGCGCGCAGGATCTTCGACGCCCGGTCGCCCTCGGCCTCGAGGATTTCGGCACGCTTGAGGCGTTCGGCCTTCATCTGGCGCGCCATGGCTTCCGATATATCCATCGGCGGACGGATGTCCTTGATCTCGACGCGGGTGATCTTGACCCCCCACGGCGAGGTCGCATGATCGACCACGCTGAGCAGGCGCGCGTTGATCTCGTCACGCTTCGACAGCGTTTCGTCGAGGTCCATCGAACCCATCACGGTACGAAGGTTCGTGGTGGTGAGCGCCATGATGGCATTGTAGAGGTTGGAGACCTCGTATGCCGCCTTACCTGCATCGAGAACCTGGAAGAAAACCACGGCATCGGTGCCGACCATGGCGTTATCGGCGGTGATGATTTCCTGGCCCGGGATGTCGAGCACCTGTTCCATCATGTTCACCTTCTGCCCGACGCGGTCGATGAAGGGAATGATGAGGTGCAGGCCCGGTTCGGCGGCGAGGGTGAACTTGCCCAGCCGCTCGATCGTGTAGACGTAGCCCTGCTTGACCACGCGAACACCCATCGCAAGGAAGATGACGACAAGGCCGACTATTGCGACCAGAACACCCAGCAAATCCATTTGTGACCCCCGAAATCAATCCCGTTTCGCGCATCCTAGCGCGAGGGTGTTAACAGGGGAAGAAAAACCGGAAGCGGTCGGGCAGGCCGTTTCTTAGAGAGCCTCTGAATAGAGCGCCAGCAGACGCGTCCATGCTCGTTCGGCTTCGGGCTTGTCGTAGCTCGGGCTGTCGAGGACGCAGAAACCGTGATCGGCGGAGTAGACTTCCACCTCGGCTCCCGCACTATCCTGCCCCGCCTCGCGCAAGATGCCCGCATGGGTGGGAGCCTGCGCATCGTCGTCCTGGCTGATCGCGACGAGGTAGTGGCCGTCCTCCTGCAGGATGCGATGCGGGCTGGTCTCGCTGTCGGTCACGAGGCCGCCACCATGGAAGCTTGCACCTGCGCTAATCACGTCTTCCGACCACGGGCCGTACAGGGCGTGGCCTCCTGTCATGCAATAGCCTTGCACGCCGATTCCGCGGTTCTTGGCGACCTCGTCCTGCTGCATCAGCCATCCGGCTGCGGCCGCGTTGTCGAGACGCTTGGTCTCGGCGGTGAACTTGCCGCGCCACGGGCGAACCTTCTGGAAGCCGCCGCTTGCTGCAAAGCTGGCGAAATCCTCGAACTGCTGGCCGGCGACGTCGCGGTAATAGGGATTGGCGAGGAGGACAGCATAGCCTGCCTCGGCAAGACGCGTCGCCATCTGGCGTTTCGCCGGCCTGATGCCTGCGATGTCGGGCCAAAAGATGACGCCAGGGCGCGGCGTCGCGCCGGAGGTGTAGAATTCACCGTCGAGCGTGCCCTCACCCGTTCCGAACGAGACCTTGCGCATCGTGGCGCCATTGGTTTCCGCCGAAGCAGAAACGGTCTGGTCGACCGGAGCACATGCTACTGCCATTCCGGCAAGCCCGGCGGCGCCGAAGGTCCTGCGATCAAGTTCCTTTTTCGCCCAACGCTCCAGATGGTGTTGATCGCACATCGCCGCTTCTCCCTTATCTGCCCCGCCGCCTCTCGCGCGGGGGTTATGGACAAGAATACGCTTGGAAGGCAGGATAGGTTTCATCGAGCGACCCAAAGGCCGCCGGATGAGGGAGAGAGGGATGAAACTTCGGGGCCTTGCCACGATGGGTGCGCTGCTTCTGGCGGCTTGCGGCAGCATTAGCGATACGTCGGAAGGCGGCATCGATTCCATGCGCCTGATCAATGCCGATCAGGACAGCGCCAACTGGATCAGCCACGGCCGCACCTATTCCGAACAGCGTTACTCCCCGCTCGACCAGGTGAACCGCGATACCGTCTCCGATCTCGGCCTCGCGTGGTTTGCCGATATGGATACCGCTCGCGGACAGGAAGCGACGCCGCTGGTGATGGACGGCAAGCTCTACGTCACAAGCGCATGGAGCAAGGTCTTCGCCTTCGATGCAGCCACCGGCGAGCCGCTGTGGAGCTACGATCCGCAAGTACCGGGCGAGACCGGCGTGAAGGCCTGCTGTGATGTCGTGAACCGCGGCCTTGCGGCATGGGGTGACCACCTGTTCCTCGGCACGCTCGACGGCAGACTGGTCGCGCTCGATCGCGACACTGGGGAAGTGGCCTGGGAGAAGGTCACGGTCGACCAGACGAAGAGCTACACGATCACCGGCGCGCCGCGCGTGATCGACGGCAAGGTGCTGATCGGTAATGGCGGTGCCGAGTTCGGCGTGCGCGGATACATCGCTGCCTATGACGCCGAGGATGGCGAGGGGCTGTGGCGCTTCTACACTGTGCCGGGCGACGATGGCGATGATGCCCCAGAATATCTCAAGAGTGCTGCCGGGACATGGAGCGGCGATGCGCTGACCGGAGAAGACTCTATCGGCGGTGGTGGCACCGTCTGGGATTCGATGGCCTATGATCCCGAGCTCGACCTGCTCTATTTCGGGGTCGGCAACGGCAGCCCGTGGAACCGCGCCTATCGCAGCCCGGGCGAAGACGGCACCGGTGAAGGCGACAACCTCTATCTCTCCAGCATCGTCGCGATCCGCCCCGATACGGGCGAATACGTCTGGCACTACCAGACGACGCCGGGCGAGACATGGGACTATACGGCGACACAGCACATCGTGCTGGCCGACATGGAGATCGACGGCCGGCCACGGCAGGTGCTGATGCAGGCACCCAAGAACGGCTATTTCTACGTCCTCGACCGCGCGACGGGCGAGTTCATTTCGGCCGAGCCATACATCCCGCAGAATTGGTCGACCGGCATGACCGAGGACGGTCGCCCGATCATGAACCCTGAAACGCGGGTCGATATCACGGGCAAGCCGGCACTCGTGATGCCCGGGCCGCTGGGCGGTCATAACTGGCACCCGATGGCCTATCACCCGGGCGAGAACCTCGTGTACATCCCGGCCTTCGAAGCCGCGATGCTCTATGTGCCGGAGGCGAACTGGAAGCCCGACCGTGCGCGCGGTTTCAATATCGGTTTCGATATCGGTGCCGGCGACCTGCCGCCCGATCTCGGCATGCGGCGCGAGATCCAGGGTACGATCAAGGGCATGCTCGTTGCCTGGGACCCAATCGCGCAGGAACCGCGCTGGACGGTGGAACATCCCGGCCCGTGGAACGGCGGCCTGCTCGCGACCGGTGGCGGCCTCGTCTTTCAGGGCAATTCCGGCAGCGAGTTCTCCGCTTATGACGCGAAGGACGGAAGCAAGCTGTGGGGCTTCCCTGCACAGACCGG
>JABDNC010000250.1 GCA_013001165.1 Erythrobacter sp. | reverse complement strand
CTCGCTCGATCTTGCGCGCACCATGATCCTTGCGACTGAGGGGCATTATCTTCCCGAATCGCTCGGCGCGCGCGAGACGAGCGACACGGCGCATTTCCTCGATATGGATCTAGCGATCCTGGGCGCGACCGAAGAACGCTTCGACATCTACGAAAAGCAGATCAGGCAGGAGTACGCGCACGTGCCCGAAGACCGGTACCGCGACGGCCGGTCCGCCGTGTTGCGCAGCTTTGCCGGGCGCGAACGGCTCTATTTCAGCGAATGGGGGCGGGCGCGCTTCGAAGACCGCGCCCGGGCAAACCTCGCACGGTCGCTGGCGGCGCTCGCGAAAAAGTGAAGGACAAACAACAGAACTTCGACGCCACCCTTTCCCGCAGATCCGGGGTGACGCCGAAGCTTTACCGGCCGGGGGTGGCCGGAATTTGCAGATGAGTTACTGCGCGGTCGTGTTCGCGAGGTATGTACCCAATGCGATCACTTCACGCTCTTCAGGTCCGCGTGCGAGCCTTGCCTCTTCAAATTCGGCAAGCTCCTCCGTGAGCTCTTCGTAAGAACGACGGTTGTCCGCGAAAATGATGTTCGCCTGGAAAACCTGGTCCTCTTCGAGACCGTTCGGGAAGCCGTCGAGTGAGCGCAAACCGCTGACCGCACGCACCGACACGCGGTCGATCCGCTTGTCGCCGGAAGCACGATAGATCCTGGCGTTGGTCGGGTCGCCTTCGGCATCGCGCTCGAAACGCACGATGGCTATCGCGTTGCCCCGGTGGACATTGCTCCGATCGGCGATCCGGTTGAGCTGGCGGTCAAGGTCGCGGGAGACCTTCTTTACAGCCTGCTCGACCGAAGCACTGGGCTTCACGACGATCTGGGATGTCGCCGGGACGGCGAGAACTGCGGCGCTGACCGCAGTGGCTAGGGAAATTGCAAAAAGCTTGTTCATTGTGATCATCCTTCATCAAGAGAGATGATCGGCCGCAGAGAGTTACGCTTTGATCGCGACAGTCCAATATTATCAGTTAGCGATGACGGTCATTGGTCGATCCAGTCGTGCCGGCTGCGGGACCGGTCGACGAGGCGGAAAATGGACCCGCGAAAGGTCGTTGTCAAATCGCGTTGGATTGTGTGTCGCGTAATGGCAAAATAGTTCTTTTCGGTCTTAAGTTGGTAAGTTTTGCCAAGGCAGCTGATGCCTTTTCATCCAACTGCGGCAGCATGTGGTCGGCCTCAAGCAAGCGACTCAAAGCCGCGATCAGATGTCATTCGACCCGTTCGTCGAACGGCTTCGACACTCGTCGATCGGGCTTGTCAGTTGGTCGCTTGACGGGCGTGCCCGGCGATGTGTCCGGCCAGCGGATCGACCAGTTCGAGCGGCAGGTCATGCCCCCAGCCGGGGATGGTTTCGAGCTTTGCACCCGAAATGCATTCGGCCGTTTCGCGGCCACCTTCGCACGGCACGAGCGGATCGTCTTCGCCATGAAGGACGAGTGTCGGCACGGTGATGTCCTTCAGCATTTCGCGGCGGTCGCCATCGGCGACAATCGCCGACAGGTGCCTCGTCGGACCCTCCGGATAGAAGCTGCGGCGCACGCTGGTTCGCGTGCGTTCGCGCAGGCGATCTTCGGCTGAGGGATATCCCGGCGAACCGATGGTGCGGGCGAGCATGATCCCGTGATCGACAAGGACGTCCTCGTCATTGCTTTTCGGACGCGTCACCAGCGCCTGCAGCGCCTCTTTCTTCGCCGGAGGCAGTTTCGGATTGCCGGTGGTCGAGAAGATCTGCGTGAAGCTGAGGCAGCGGTCGGGATACTTCGCGGCGACATGCTGCGCGATCATCCCCCCCATGCTGGCGCCGACGATATGTGCCTTCTCTATCTCGAGCGCATCGAGCACTCCGATGCCATCGGCCGCCATGTCGGCGAGCGTATACGGCACTTTCGGCGTCAGGCCGATCTTCGACATGAGGGTCATCTTCACCAGGCCGGGCGCCTTCACACCGTCAAGCTTGTGGCTCAGCCCGACATCGCGATTGTCGTAGCGTATTACGCGGTAGCCATGAGCAGCCAGCGCTTC
Source organism: Erythrobacter sp. (assembly GCA_013001165.1). Lineage (GTDB taxonomy): Bacteria > Pseudomonadota > Alphaproteobacteria > Sphingomonadales > Sphingomonadaceae > Qipengyuania. The sequence continues at coordinate 880 of JABDNC010000250.1, read as the reverse complement.
GACCAGTTCGTCGGGCCACAGGGTCAATTGCGCGCCAAAGCCCATGATGAGCAGCATTGCAGGATCAGCCGGATCGCCATGCTCTTCATAGTGGATTTCGATACCGTTGGCGGTGACCTTTGGCATTGCGGCGCTCTCCTCCTGCTGTGACGCCACCGCAATAGGCACGAGAGAGCCACGCTTGTCCACCCGATTGCGCCCCGCGCTCCGGCACCGCAATTCATAGTAAACAATAAGTAAATATTGGACTATTCATTGTCGCTAATCTACAATTCATCTTGAGCTTGGATGATAGTATTTTGTTCGTGGGCCGGGGAAGCGACGGAAATGGATTCAATCGACCGCAGGAAGGAAGCTCGGAGCCCGACACGAGACACCGTCGCCTTCGAAGTTGGCGGACAAACCTTCGATGCCACCATGCGCAACCTGTCGCAGGCCGGGTGCATGATCGAATGCGCTGATGCAGAGGCAGAAATCGGCCAGTTCTGCGAAGTTTTGCTCCAGCCTGAATTTCCGGCCAGTGGCCGTATCGCGTGGCAGCTCGGCGGGGCCTTGGGCATCGCCTTCCACCAACCGGTGCCCATCGGGATCGTGCGCAACTACGCGCTCGACGACTGGATGCTCCGCCGCGTCGCGAACTCCTAACCGCGCGCAAATCTAAAATATTTTCCAAGTAAAAAACGCAACGTACATAGAACTTCCAATCATCCTACTTATATTTCGCTGACTTGTCGCTTTCGTCCAAGCGCATGCTGCGGTTTGGCGCTATGTCATTTGTTGAAATTATGGACGGGGCAAGCGACAAACGAAAGGCCGAACGGCTTAGCGTGACTGCTGAAGTGCGTTGCAGCGCACTCGGCTCCGTCACGCATGATGCCCT
>JABDNC010000063.1 GCA_013001165.1 Erythrobacter sp. | reverse complement strand
CAGGATGCTTTTCGGCGCCGACTACGGCGATGCCTACTACCACTTCGTCATTATGGCGGTGGGCATAACCTATTTCATCTATTGCGGCTTGTCTGGGCAGGCGCTGTTGCTGCTGGGCGATACATCCGTCCACCGCGCGGTTATGTTCAAGGTTCTGGCCATTACCATGCCGCTCTACGTGGCTATGGCCTATTGGGTCGGCCCCTACGGCCTGTCGATCGGCCTCGCTGTTTCGATGATCTTGCAACAGCTCCTGCTGGTCCGTGCGGTCCGCAAGAACTTGGGCGTCGATACACGTGCCTATCTCGATCCCCGCGAATATCTGAAGGCTCCGGCCATGCTGAAATCCATTATGACCGCCAAGGGCAAGAAAACCTCCAACGATGTCTGAAAAACCTGCGAAACCTGCACGAGCGGTTCTGGTCACGGGTGCGCCCCGCAGCGGGACGACGCCTGTCGGCGAACTGCTGAGCGGATCTGCGGGAGCGATCGAGCTTTACGAGCCGATGAGCGACATCGTGGGCGACCGCGCCGTGCCCGACTGGTTTCCGGTTCCCGGCCAGCAAAACTTCGACCTGGCGACGGCCGACGACCTGATCGACCGCATTCGCCGCAGGCGGGTTCGCAATACCTTCCGGCCGGAGAACATCCTCGGCAACCTCGGGCGGAACAAATACCTCAACCGGAGCCGCCGTACGGCCATGCTCGCGAGGCTGCAGCCGTGGAAAGGCACGCAGGTCTGGAAGGACCCGATGGCCTTTTTCGTGGCCCCCAGGGTGGCCCGTACGACCGACGTGCCCGTTATCATCACCGTTCGCGATCATCTCAGCCTTGCTTCGAGTTTCGAGCGCATGTCCTGGCGACCGCCGGTGGAAGGGCTGGCCTCACGCATGCAGTCGGTCGGAATGCCGGTCGATCCGCGCATATCGGGGTTTCTCGGGGGTGATCTCGATGCCGCGAAGGCAGGGGCCATCGCGTGGAACCTGCTCTATTCGGTGCTGCTGCAAGAAATGCGCGAAGGATTGCCCGCAACGGTCCTCGTGAACTCAGATCTCATGGTCGATGCGGAGGCGGTTCGTGCGCGGCTGATCGCGGTCACCGGTCTTGCGGTTCCGAAGCCGGCCAAGGCTGCAGAGGATAAGGCGACCAGTGCGGAGCCTCTGCCGGAAAAAGCGCATATCCAGAACCGCTCGCTCGAAAGCATTACGCAGTACTGGAAAAAGACCCTGAGCGAGGAACAGGTCGCCTTCTGCCGCGATCTGAACGACGAGCTGTGGTCCGAGCTCGAGCCGGAAATCCGCCGCCAGCGCGAAGCCTGGTAACTTCAGTGTCAGGCAACAAAAAACCCGCCGGTGAGGGCGGGTTTTCGTTCGATGGTGGGCGTACCAAGGTTCGAACTTGGGACCCCTACGATGTCAACATAGTGCTCTACCACTGAGCTATACGCCCACGCTATCGAACAGGCCGTTTTGTGCGGCAGGCGCGCCCTTTAGCGAGGGCACAGATTCCGCGCAAGAGGCAATCTCATGTAAATTGTCAGAGTTGTGCGCTGACCCGGTCTTCGAGCACGCGCTCGACCTCCAGAACGAGGTCGCGCAGGTGGAACGGCTTGGACAGGACCTTGGCGTTCGGCTGCTCGCGGCTTGCCTTAAGGGTGACCGCTGCGAAACCCGTGATGAACATCACTTTCGTGGTCGGGCTGATTTCGTTGCAGCGTTGGGCAAGCTCGATGCCGTCCATTTCGGGCATGACGATATCCGACAGCAACAGGTCGTAGTGATCGTCTTCGAGCAGGGGCAGGGCGGACGTACCGCGATCAACCGCATCGACAGAATACCCGGCATTTGCCAGCGCGCGCTCAAGATAGGTGCGCATGGCTTCGTCGTCTTCGGCCAGCAGGATTCGTTTCTGATGCAGCTCACTCATGCCCAAGTCCTTAGCTCAAATGGCTTAACAAATCTTCCGTCGCGTTCACTATTGTCCCTAATCGAGACCGACTTCTTTGACTTGCCCTGACCGAGCGGCCAGCATCAAGCAAATTCTTGGCGGATTACCGTATGATTCGCCGCAACACGGGATAGACGCGGCCACCATGGATGGACCGGCATTCACACTGGAAATCGTTGAGCAACAGGCCCTGCCGGTAATCATTGCGGCGCCCCACGGCGGGCGTGCCTATTCCGATGACATCCTCGCCAATTTCCGTGATCCCGACAGCCGCCTGAGGCTGGAAGACCGCCATGTCGACGGCCTCGCCCGCAGCATCGCCAAGGAAACGGGCGCATCGTTCCTGGTGGCGCATGCACCAAGGGCAGTGATCGACCTGAACCGTGCACCGGACGATGTCGATTGGACGATGGTCCGCGGCACCAAAGCCAACAAGGTGCGCCATTCGCTGGCCAATCGCAGGGCACGAAGTGGCCTCGGGCTTGTCCCCAGGCGCTTGCCGGGGCTGGGCGAGATCTGGAAGAGACCGCTTGAACGCACCGACCTCGACGAGAGGATCGAGACGATCCATCGCCCCTACCACCAGGCGCTTGGCAAGACGCTGGAGCAATTGCGCGATCATTGGGGGGCTGCGCTGCTGATCGACCTCCACTCCATGCCGCCGCTGCGCCAGAGGCATCCGGAGGAGGTGGCTGCGGAATTCGTGATCGGAGATCGGTTCGGATCGAGCTGCGACACTCGATTGGTGGCCTGCGCTCTCAACCATTTCGGCGAGGCGGAAAGGCCGGTGGCGCACAATCGCCCCTATTCGGGAGGATACGTCCTCGACCGGCACGGCGCGCCTCTTCGCGGTATCCATGCGATGCAGGTCGAGGTCTGCCGCGCAACCTATCTCGATGCGCGCCTCGAAAGTGAAAGCGCGCGCCAGCCTGCCATAGCCAAGCTGCTCTCCGGGCTGGTCAGGAAACTGGCTTCCGAAGTCGCCGAAATCGGCAGTCGCGGGCAATTACCGCAGGCGGCCGAATAACCTCGCTAGCGCCATGAAAAAACCACCTCGTGCTCGGTTGCACGAGGTGGCCAAGGTTCAGGGAGGTTGGTGCACTCTCATGCACCATGTCGACAGGCTATGAGGGGAGCGCTGCCGACACATTGAAGATGGGCATCGCCCACCTCCGTTTCAAGCAAAGAAAAAGTGGCGGAATCGGCCTTCTCGGCGCGATTCCACCACTTTTCGTCGCTATCCCTGCCTAGGGGCAGGGGCGCTGGATCAGGCGCTTGCCTGGGCGTTCGGCTGCGGCGCCTTACCCTGCTGTGCCTGGCGCGCGAAGATCGTGCGCATCAGTTCGAGCGAGTAGATGTGGGCGTGGACCAGCATCAGGATGCCGTTCTTGTGCCATTCGGTGATCTTCTCGTCGCTCAGCTCGCGCAGCTTTTCCTGGTCGACCATCTTGAAGCCGCGATAGAGGAAGGGCTGTTCTTCGCCTTCGCGCTGGATGGCGACTTCGCCGTCCATGAGCAGGCCGTTGTCCTTGAGTTCGGTCAGGAACGCCTGCGTGCGCTGGGCGGCCTGTTCGAAGTGCTGGCAGAATTCGAGTACGCGCTTGGTGGCGTCGGTGGTGTTGCCTTCGTCGTCGAACAGACGCTCGCCTTCGTCGAATTCGCCCACGGCATCGGTGGTCGGGTCGAACATGAGCGAGAGGTCGGTCGCGTCCTGCTGCAGCTTGGCAAGCATGAACGGATAACGGCGGACGTATGCCGGGATGTAAACGGCCTCGGTGACCTTGCCGTCATCGTCGACGAAGGTGTTCACGCCTTCGTTGAGACCCATGAGAGCCAACGGAAGCGGATTGTCGCCGCTCGAGAAGACGATCGGGAAGTGACGCTGCGACTGGACGAACTCGTCGACGGTCAGCGGAATGGCGTGGGCTTTGGAAAGCCACGGTGCGCTATCGACCGAACGGGTGCGGAAATTTTTGTGATCCTTGCTGTTCAGCGGCATCAGGTCGTTGAAAAACAGGGGCAGTTGAGGCTGCTTCGGCGCGCTCGCCATGAATACTCTCCGAAAAATCTTCTAGATTAGGATGGGATGAGGCGAAGGACCCTTGCGACCCCATCCGCCAGAAGCTGCGCGCTTTACGGATTTGTGCCCGATTGCGCAAGCGGTAGGAGCTTGCCGGGATTGAGCAATCCCCGGGGGTCGAGCGCCTGTTTGACGCTGCGCAGAACCGCGAGCGATGCCGGATCTCCCAAACGGCCCAGTTCGTCGCGCTTCATCTGCCCGATCCCATGTTCTGCGCTGATCGACCCGCCCCATTCGGTGACAAAGTCATGCACGAAGCTGCTGATTTCCTTGCCTTCATTATCTTCCCATTGTCCGGGAGTGACACCGGCAGGGGCGAGCACGTGGAAATGGACGTTGCCGTCGCCGAGGTGACCGAAGGCCAGGGCGCGCGTATCGGGAAAACGTTTCTCGACTTCCGGAATGGCCGCCGTGACGAAATCGGCCATACGTTTCACCGGCACCGAAATGTCGTGCTGCATGGCCGGACCGATTGCTCGCTCGGCTGGCGAGATCGAATCGCGCAAGAGCCAGAAAGCTTCCGCCTGTGTCTCGTTCGCTGCAACGACAGCGTCCTCCAGCAATCCCTGTTCCAGCGCTCCTTCCAACATGGTCTCGGCGAAATGAGCGAGATCTTCGCCATCGGGCTTGGTCGATACCAGCTCGATCAGCGCGTTCCACGCGTGAGGCTGCGCCAGCGGAGCGCGTGCATCGGGCAGGTGGTCGAGCACTGCGGCAAGGCAATGGTCCGGAAGGACCTCGAACCCTTCCAGCGCCTCTCCTGCCATACGCTCGCAATGGACCAGCAATTGCCGCGCCTGTCGGATCGATGCGAGGCCCGCCCATATAACGGTTCGACCGGAAATCTCCGGCAGGAGGCGCAGGGTCGCGCCCGTCACGATTCCCAGCGTCCCTTCCGACCCGATGAGGAGCTGTTTAAGGTCGAAGCCGCGATTGTCCTTCTTGAGCGGGGTCAGCGTGTCGAGAACGCTTCCGTCGGCGAGGACCGCCTCAATACCGAGAACCTGCGCGCGCATGGTCCCGTGGCGGAGCACCTGCGTCCCGCCCGCATTGGTCGAGATCAGCCCCCCAAGGGTCGCCGAACCCTTGCCACCCAAGGTAAGCGGGAAGCGGAGGCGGTGGCGCTCGGCTGCTTCGTGAAGGTTCTGCAGGATGACGCCAGCCTCGCAGGTGACCTGCATCGCTTCGGGATCGAGCGAGGTGATGTGGTCCATCCGGCGCAGTGAGATGAGGACGGCTTCCCCGCTCGCGTCCGGCGTAGCTCCGCCTGACATGCCGCTGTTCCCACCCTGCGGGACAATCGGCACGCCGTGTTCCGCACAAAGCTTCACCAGTTCGGCGGTTTCGGACGTACTTGCGGGCGAGGCGAGGCCAATGGCGCTCCCGGTGTAGCGTCCGCGCCAGTCGGTCAGCCACGGGTCTACAAGCTCGGGATCCGTGGTGAAGCCCTTGGGGCCGAGCAGCTGCGCGGCAGCATCGCAGAAGGCGGTCGTATCGCTCATAGATGCACCCATGCCACAGTCTGGCGGCCAATTGCCACCACTTGCCAAGAGCGTTCAATCAATTAAGCCGTTATTCAACCGATGGGGGGCATGGGCGACAAGCGAATGTCGTGCGGTCCCTCGCGCGGCCCGAAGGAGCTTCTCGCACCGGATATGCCAACACTCGCTGCCCTGATTGCGCCGCTTGCCCTCGTGCTGCCGCTCGGAGTCTTGAATCTGGCTTCGCCGGAGGGCGCCGGAATTGCGCCTGTGGCAGAGCAGGCGCGGGAAGGCGATCGCAGCCTTGAAGGTCGTTCGGTATCGGCGCGCCGTGATGACTGGAACGCGATCGTGGACAGCATCATGCCCGGTCCCGCACAGCAGGTCCGCATCGAGCGCCGCGTCATCCTGCGCATCTCGCCAGCAAGGCCTTCACGCCAGAACCTGACCGCCGAATTGCCGCAGCAGGAACGGCCGCGGACCCGGCTGGTCGAACGCAAGGCGGGCAAATGCATCGAGAGTGCGCGTATTGGCGGCGTGTCCGATCGCGGCGATCGCTTGCTGATCCTGATGCATGATCGCAGCATGATGACGGCACGGTTGGAAAAAGGCTGCTCGCCGAGGGATTTCTACCGCGGATTCTACGTCGAACGCAGCGATGACGGCAAGATCTGCGTGAATCGCGACCGGATCATGAGCCGTTCTGGCGCCAAGTGCCAGATCGACCGTTTCAGCCAATTGGTCGCAGAAGAGCTCGACTAGGGCGCTTTTCCTTGACTTGAAGCGCCAAATTGGCGAAGGGCGCACACGGTAAAGGCCGCCGCAATGCGGCCTTTTTCGTATTTCCAATTTAGTATTCCAAATCTGGGGGCACCCGAAAACCGCATGAGTTTTGCCGATCTCGGCCTATCCGAAGACCTGCTCAAAGCCGTCGAAGAAGCCGGCTATACCGAGCCGACTCCGATCCAGGCGCAGGCCATCCCGCCGATCCTGATGATGAAGGACATCATCGGTATCGCCCAGACGGGCACCGGCAAGACCGCCAGCTTCGTCCTCCCCATGATCGACGTGATGGCTTCGGGCCGTCGCCGTGCGCTGATGCCTCGCAGCCTCATTCTCGAGCCGACCCGCGAACTTGCAGCTCAGGTCGCCGAGAACTTCGAGAAATACGGTAAGAACCACGATCTCAAGATGGCGCTGCTTATCGGCGGTGTTCAGATGGGTGACCAGGTCAAGGCGCTGAACGAAGGTGTCGATGTCCTGATCGCTACGCCCGGCCGCCTGATGGACCTGTTCGAGCGCGGCAAGATCCTGCTCAACGGCTGCGAACTGCTCGTGATCGACGAAGCCGACCGCATGCTCGACATGGGCTTCATCCCCGACATCGAGTTCATCTGCGACAAGCTGCCCGAAAACCGCCAGACCATGCTGTTTTCTGCGACCATGCCGCCGCCGATCGAAAAGCTCGCGAAGAAGTTCATGAGCAATCCCAAGCGGATCGAAACGACCCGTGCTGCGACCACGAACAAGGATATCACTGCGTTCAAGATCCCGGTCGAGACCCGCAAGAAGCGCGAAACGCTGCGCTGGTTGCTGCAGAACGACCACGTCGAAACTGCGATTATCTTCGCCAACCGCAAGACCACCGTGCGCGAGCTGAACAAGAGCCTCCAGAGCCATGGTTTTGCCAGCAGCGAGATCCATGGCGACATGGATCAGGCGAGCCGGATCAAGGAACTTGACCGGTTCAAGTCAGGCGATGTGAATATCCTCGTGGCATCGGACGTTGCGGCGCGCGGTCTCGACATCAAGGGCGTGAGCCACGTCTTCAACTTCGACACGCCCTGGCATCCGGACGATTATGTGCACCGCATCGGTCGTACGGGCCGGGCAGGGGCCAAGGGCCGCGCATTCACCTTCGTTGCGAAGGAAGATGCCGAGGCGATCCAGAACGTCGAGAAGCTGACGAAGAACGAGATTCCGGTTTTCGGCAAGAAGGACGTTCGCGTCGAGCTGGCCGAAAAGCCTGCCGAAGAAGCGGAAAGCAAGCCTCGCCGTTCAAAAAAGCGCGATGAAGACGAGCCGAAGAAATTGGACAAGCCCAGACGCGAGAAGAAGGCTGAAGAGGCTCCGGCCGAAAAGCCCAAGCGTTCGCCCCGACGCGACCACGAGGATGATGCTCCGGTCGCCGCCGGCGAATGGAACGGCCCGAAGCCCGGTTTCCTCGACGTTTCCGCGACCTGATTTAACGCTTCCCTAACCATGAGCGTGCGAGCGTGCACGCCATGGAGATTTTCGCCGATCCTGCGCGTTCAACGCTGCTGACGCTGGCCGCAACCGGCCTCGTGTTCGGGCTGCTCGCGCTTATCATGAAGCGCGGAGGAATTCTTGCAGCCATCAAACGCTGCAGCAAAGAGTTCTCGACCAACCTCGGGTTGACGCTTTTCAACCTCGTCTTGCTCGCCCCGCTATTCCTCGTACCTGAAGGCGCGATCCGTGGCGCGATCGGTACGCCGGAGATGTTCGCGGGGTTCTGGGACGGTGTGAGCCAGCCGCTCGCGCTCGCGGCTGCGATCCTCATATTCGATTTCGTGGTCTACTGGCGGCACCGTCTGGAGCACACGCCGCTGCTCTGGCCGATCCATGCGACGCACCATGCCGACACGGCGATGCATTGGCTTACCGTCATGCGCAAACATCCGCTCAGCAAGCTGTTGAGCGTGTGCCTCGACGTCTGGCTTCTGCTGTTACTAGGCCTGCCCGAATGGGCCGTCGGCGGCGCGGCCTTCACTCGCAGCTGGTGGGGCTTCTTCATTCACTGCGACGTGCCCTGGACACTTGGCATTTTCGGACGAGTGCTGATTTCTCCGGCGGCGCATCGCCTGCACCACATCCGCGACGAGACGCTGATGGGGAGTAATTACGGAAATACCGTCACGCTATGGGACAAGCTCTTCGGGACTTTTGTCGATCCAGCACCCTATGTCGATTGCGAGACCGGCATTGCCGAGGGAACGCGAGGGTTCGTCGGCGAATTGCTGCGACCGTTCGAGCGACGTTACTGGAGCAAACGCGAAGAGGTGAGCGGCGAGGCGGAAACCGCCTAGTCGTCTGCCAGTTTGACGAAGCTGTCGAGGACGCGCTTGGTACCGGCCTTCTCGAATTCGATTTCCAGCTTGTTGCCTTCCTGGTCCATCACGAAGCCGTAACCGAACTTCTCGTGGAAGACGCGCGCGCCAATGGCGATGTCTGTGCGAGGTTTCGCAGCGAAACTCGCAGCGCTCCTGCCGCTTTCCGGGATGCGCTTGGGCTTGGTGTCGTATCCGGTCGAGAGCGCGCGCTGCCATCCCGGGCCGCGGGCGGTGCTGCGGTCGGGGCGGGCGCTTGAAACATGGGCGAAGGGATCTTCGTTTTCTGTCCAGTTCGCACGCCATAGTGAGGCGCCGCCACTCATCGTGGTCTCGCTCTCTATGTGCTCATCCGGCAGTTCCTCGATGAAACGGCTTGGGATGGAACTGGTCCACTGGCCGTAGATGCGCCGGTTCGCAGCGTGATAGATGGTGCAGCGACGCTTGGCGCGAGTGATCGCCACATAGGCGAGGCGTCGTTCTTCCTCGAGACTTGCGAGACCACCCTCGTCGAGCGATCGCTGGCTCGGGAAAACGCCTTCTTCCCAGCCGGGCAGAAACACGTGGTTGAATTCCAATCCCTTGGCCGCGTGCATGGTCATGATGGTGACCTTCTCGCCATCGTCGCGCCGGTCGTTGTCCATGACTAGGCTGACGTGTTCGAGGAAGTCGGTCAGCGTCTCGTATTCCTCCATCGCGCGGGCGAGTTCGGTGAGGTTCTCGAGGCGACCCGCGCTTTCGGCGCTGCGGTCCTTCTGGAGCATTTCCTCGTATCCGCTTTCGGTGAGGACGGTGCGCAGCAGTTCCGAGGGAGTGACCTGTTCCGCCATTTCGCGCCAGTGAACGAATTGTCCGAGCAATCCGACCAGCGTGTTGCGCGCACGGGCGGGAAGCTCGTCGCTATCGGCGAGGTCTAGCGAGGCCGCTGCCAGCGGGGTTTGCGTCCTGCGCGCATGGCGCCGCATGGCCTCAAGTGTCTTAGCGCCGAGGCCGCGCTTGGGCTGGTTGTAGATGCGTTCGAAGGCGAGATCGTCGGCAGGCTGGGCAATCGTGCGCAGGTAAGCCAGTGCGTCACGGATCTCCGCGCGCTCGTAGAAGCGGAAACCGCCAACGATGCGGTAGTTGAGCCCGATCTGGATGAATCGGTCTTCGAATTCTCGGGTCTGGTACTGGGCGCGGACGAGGATCGCGACTTGGTCGAGCGGGGCACCTTCGCTTTCGAGACGCTCGATAGCCTCTCCCACGCGGCGGGCTTCTTCCGGACCATCCCACACGCCGACGATGCGGACCTTCTCGCCCGCGGGAAGCTCGGTCCAGAGTGTCTTGCCGAGCCGTTCGCTATTGGCGTTGATTAGGCCTGAGGCCGCTGCGAGGATTTGCGGGGTGGAGCGATAGTTCTGCTCAAGCTTGATGACAGCAGCGCCCGGAAAGTCCTTCTCAAACTTGAGGATATTGGCGACTTCTGCACCGCGCCATGAATAGATCGACTGGTCGTCGTCCCCCACCACGCAAATGTTCTTGCGGGTCTGGGCGAGCAGACGCAGCCACAGGTACTGTACCTGATTGGTGTCCTGATATTCGTCGACGAGGATGTATTTGAAACGCTGCTGGTACTGCGCAAGCACATCATGGTGCTGACGGAAAATGTTCAGCATATGCAGCAGAAGGTCGCCGAAGTCGCAGGCGTTCAGCGCCTTCAGCCGGTCCTGGTAGAGCTTGTAGAACTGCGCGCCCTTGCCATTGGCGTAGGCCTCGTTTTCAACCGCATCGAGATCGCCCGGATTGAGTCCGCGGTTCTTCCAGCGGTCGATCAGGCCAGCCAGTTGGCGCGCGGGCCAACGCTTCTCGTCGAGGTCGTTTTCTTGGATCAGCTGCTTCAGCAGGCGCAGCTGATCGTCGGTATCGATGATCGTGTAATTGCTTTGCAGCCCGACCAGTTCGGCATGGCGCCGCAGCATGCGTGCCCCGATCGAATGGAAAGTGCCGAGCCACGGCATTCCCTCTACCGCATCACCGATATGCCGTCCGACCCGCTCGCGCATTTCGCGCGCGGCCTTGTTGGTGAAGGTCACGCAGAGGATCTCGCTCGGCCACGCCCGGCGCATTGCGATGAGATGTGCAAGCCGCGCGGTAAGTGCCGCAGTCTTACCGGTGCCCGCACCAGCGAGCATCAGGACCGGCCCTTCGGTCGTCAGCACGGCCTCGCGCTGCGGCGCATTCAATTGCGCGGCATAGGGCGGAATAGCGTCGTTTCCGGCGATTTGCGTGGAGGGCGAATTTTCTGACATGCGTTAGGGAACAGCTAGGGAACGTTGCGCTACAGCACAAGTCCTGCGCTACCTGAACCTCTCGGAACAATAGCCGGAGGGAATGCGTAGATGAGCCATGACCGATTACGGAGACAAGACTATGAAAACGCTTTATCTCGCTGGCGCTGCACTGGCTTTTGCCGCCGTCCCGGCCGCAGCAGACCATCACGGGCAGGAAACGCCTGCGGTTGAAACACAGACAACGACTGCCACGCCCGCACCGCGTTTCGTCCGTAGCGAAGTGACGCAGACCACTCCGGCCGACTACAAATCGGCTGAAGGCGAAGATCTCCCGGTTTGCTCGGAAGGGCAGACCGACGGCTGCATCAACAGCTGGGAAGCCAACAAGACCGGCAATCGTCCTCTCGAATACTGGCCGGGTCGTCCGGCGAGCCAGATCGATGGTTCGCTGCCCGCGACCAAGGCAGAATTCGACAGCATGAAGAAGGACGACGCTGACGACAGCGAAGAACCGGAATAAATAACGACATCTGATGCGAAGCGCTGTTTTAAGCGCTCACGCTTGGAAGAGGGGCGGGACTGTCATTGGCGGTCTCGCCCCTTTCTCATTTCTTCAGGACGCCATATCGGTTCATCAGCTTTCTCGAACAGGTCCCGCCGGAGCGAAGCTGGTTTGAGGTAGCCGCAAGATGTTGGCCTTGCGCATTACGCCGGCTCATCGCAGGTTTGTCTTGCCGCACAATGCGGTGCAGGTCGCGTTCGTCGCGCATGTCTCTCGGGAGAAGAACATGCGTAAGACCTTTTTGTACTTTCTAGGTGGCCAGCTTGCCACGATCTCCATTCCGGTCATCGCGCAGGAATCAGCCCCTGACGCCATTCCGGAAGAGGTTGGCGGCGGCCCCCTGACGCCCGACCAGATGGCAGCATTCGAAAGCTGGCCGCCTGGACGTCAGGCCCAGTATGAAGCCTGGCCGACCGATGCGCAGGCATATATCTGGACCCTTACACCTGTCCGGCAGGACACCTTCTGGATGCTGAAGGACGAGGACAAAATCGCTATCGTCGCCATGGACGATGCCACACGCGAAGAGGCGTGGGGCGTTATCGAGCGGCGGCTGGACATGACCCCTGCCGACCCGATGCCTGATACAGAACCGGTAGAACCGGCCCAAGACCCCGAGCCCGACGGTCGCTAATTTCAGGCGTCGGCTGGCGCCGCGTCGGAGGCGATTTTCAGCAGTGAAAGATTCGCCTTGCCGACGCGGCGTTCGGCTACGATTTCCAAGCGCTTCACCTCGACATCTTCCTTGCGCGAGGTTTCGACCGCGATCCAGGTCGCCGGGCCAATCCAGCCGAGCCGTGTCATGCGGTCGAGCGCGACATTCGCCGCGCCGGTGAAATAGGGCGGGTCGAGAAGGATGAGGTCGTGCGGGGCCTTTGCAGGGCCCAAAGACATGACCGAACCTTGCTGAACGGTCGTGCGGGTGCGCGCATCGAGCGAGGAGATATTCGTGCGGATGGCCTTGATGGCTTCGGCGTCCTGCTCGACGAACAGGCAATGCGCTGCACCGCGCGAGAGGGCCTCAATGCCTAGTGCGCCAGAGCCTGCAAACAGGTCCAGCACCGACAGTCCTTCGAAACTGCCGAGGCGGCTGGTGAGCATGTTGAACAGTGTCTCGCGGGTCCGGTCCGCAGTCGGGCGGGTGAGGTCGCCCTTGGGGGCGATGAGCTTGCGACCACGCCAATCGCCAGCGATGATCCTCATTTGCGGCCACCGCGCGAAAGTTCGCGTTTGAACGCCTCTACATCGCCGCGCTTCAGTTCGACGGCCTGTCCGCGGGGGAGGTCACCGAGGTGGAAGGGACCGTAACCAATACGCAGCAGCCGGTTCACCTCGAGCCCGAGATGTTCGAGTACACGGCGAACTTCGCGGTTCTTGCCTTCGCGTATGGTCATTTCGATCCACCGATTGCGACCCGAGCCGCGCTCGAGATTCGCCTCGATTTGTCCGTAGCGAATGCCGTCGATCTCGATACCCTCGATGAGCCTGTCGAGATCGGCTTGCGTGATGTCGCCGAAGGCGCGCGCGCGATAGGTGCGCGGAACGCCGGAGGAAGGCAGTTCCATCGCCCGCTTCATCTCACCGTCATTGGTGAGCAGCAACAGGCCTTCGGTGTTGAAGTCGAGACGTCCCACCGGCATCACGCGGCCCGCATTCTTGGGCAGGGCATTGCGCAAAGCTGCATAGATCGTCGGACGACCGGCAGGGTCGCGCTCTGCGGTGATGAGCCCGGAAGGCTTGTGGAAAGCGAAGAGGCGCGTGTCCTCGATCTCGCCCACCGGCTTTCCGTCTACGGTGACACCGCGCAGGCTTTCCAGCTTCACTGCAGGCGTATCGAGAACCTTGCCATCGAGCGAGACGCGTCCGTCGGCGATCATGCGCTCGACTTCGCGGCGGCTGGCAACGCCCGCACGCGCGAGCAGCTTGGCGATACGGTCGCCGGCTTCGGGGAGTCTGTTGTCGGACATGGAAAGCGCGCTAGGCGCTCAATTGGCGGCGCGCAAGGCTTCCTCGACCGTCTCGTGATAGCGGCGGATACCGCCTTCCATCGAGCCTAGCGTCAGTTCGGGCACCACGCCGGTCGAAAGGCCTTGCTGGCCAAGTTCCGCCGCGCGGAAATCCTCGCTGGCGAATACGCCGCCGTCGAGCAGCGCCCAGCTGCGTTCCCAGTGGTCGCGGGCCTTGTCGGTTGCAGGGGCCTCCGGGATCAGCATGAAGTCTTCGACCAGCGTGCGATCATGCGCCTGCGGCATCATCACCATGAGATTGATGTAGTCTGGGCTGGGGATGACCAGCGCGCCGGGCATGGTCTGGTAAGCGAAGGTCACAACGCGGCGCATCTGCGCCATGTCGGTGAGGTCGATGCCTTCCATCTCCTCAAGACGACCTACAGCGCTGCGGGCATGCGGACCGATCATGTCGCCGCTTGTCACGCCGTCCTTGAAAAAGGGACCGATGGTCTGCGCATGGAGGCGGGTGACGTGATAGCTTTCGAGAAAGGCATCCATGATGAGCTTCCAATTGCCGGCAACTTCATGCGTCTTGCGGCGAAAGAGGAAATGTTCGCCCATGCCGAGAGCATCGAAATCCTCGCCGATCCGTTCGGCGTCGGAGAAGTCGGCTGTCTCTTCCTTGGGACAAAACCAGATGATGCCGCCGGTTTCTTTCGAGGGCAATTCGACCAGGCCCATCGAACCCTTGTCGAGATCGGGGAAGGTGTCGGGGCGGGGCAGGGCGAGCAGGCGACCGTCCACCGAATATGTCCACGCATGATAGGGGCAAACCAGCTTCTTGGTACACTGGACCTCGTCACCCTCGACCAGCCGCGTGCCGCGATGACGGCAGACGTTCAGAAACACATGCGCCTGCCCCTGCGCATCGCGGGTGATTAGCAGCGGTCGGCCGGTGGCGTCATGCGGCACGGCCATGCCGGGATCGGGCAGCAGTGCACTGGGGCAGATAATTTGCGGCAGCCGGTCGAATATCGCGCTCTTCTCGCGCGCGAAATATTCAGGGTCGGTATAGACATGCGCGGGCACGCTCGTCTGGCCGAGACCGTCGCGTTGCTTGTTCTGTGCAATATCCTGCGCGAGTGCCAGCATACCGTCGGTCGGCCGGCGTCCGTCGAGCAACGTGGATGGAACTCCCATCGCGCTGTTCCTTTCTCTCTCCGACCGTTAGTGTCGCAAAAAATTTCGATAATAGAAAGGACGCTAGGGAATGGCCGAAGCGGTTGCGAAAGAGAAGAAGTCGGCGTGGAAGGCCCTCGGGCTTGCGCTGACCAACCGCAAGACCGGCTTCATGCTGCTGTTCGGCTTTGCCAGCGGCCTGCCGTTCGCTCTGTTTCTCGGCACACTTTTCGCGTGGCTGACCGAGGCCGAAGTGGACCTCGAGACGATGGGGATTTTCAGCCTCATCGGCCTCGCCTACGCCTTCCAGTTCCTCTGGTCGCCACTGATCGACAAGGTCAATATCCCGCTGCTCCGCAAGCTCGGACGGCGCAAGCAATGGATCGTGCCTGCGCAGGTCCTGCTCGGCACCATCCTTGTCACGATGAGCCTGCTCGAGCCCAAGAGTCAGCTCGGCTGGTTCAGCCTGCTAGCGGGAATCGGTGCCTTTGCCAGCGCGACTCAGGACATCGCGATCAACGCCTGGCGCATCGACGTCGCGGACGAGGAAGCGACGATCGATATCCTCTCGACCGTCTACCAGATGGGCTATCGTCTTTCCTCTCTGGTGGGCGGCGCCTTCGGTCTCATTATCGCGGCGCGCATCGGCTGGCCCGAGACCTACGCGCTGATGGGGGCGATCCTGCTTGGCGTCGGCTTCATCGGCTTGTGGGCGCCCAATGCCAGCGAGAATGCGGCGGATGTCGCTACCGAGAGCGAGTTGCAGGTTCGTGCGCTCCGCAAGGCTGGTGAATTGGCCCCATCGATCCGCAATCGCGCGCTCGCAATGGTTGGCCTGCTGTGGGCGGGGGCGATCGGGATAGTGCTCACCTTTATGATCATGTCGATGACCTATGCGCCAGAGGATCGGCCCAATCCAACCGACTTCACGCTAAACATCGGTCCGTGGATCATCGTTGCCACGATCATCCTGCCCGCGCTGATTGCCGGCTGGCTATCGAGCAAGAAGACCAAGGGCGAGCATCTGCTTACACGAGACGAACCGCCCGCGACCGGCAGCGATTTTGCACTCGATCACCTGTATCGCGCGCTGGTGCTGCCTTTGGTCGAGTTCGTCGGTCGCATGGGCTGGTCGCTGGTGCTGATCCTAGGCGTCGTGCTGACCTACCGGATCTGCGACGCGATCTGGGGCACTTTCGCCTATCCGTTCTACCTCGGCGAGCTCGAGTACACGAATGACGACGTCGCCTTCGCTTCAAAATTCTTCGGTGTAGGCGCGATCATCCTTGGACTTGCGCTCGGCGGCTTCATGCTCACGACAATCGGACGCATGGCGACGCTGCTGATCGGCGGTGTTCTGGCAGCACTGACCAACCTGCTCTACGCCGATATGGCAGTGGGCGGGGCGAACATGCAGGCCTTCAGCGATGCCATCGGTTTCACTTACCTGATCATGCAGATTCCCGAGATCGGCGATGCGGAACTGGCCAAACTGACCATCACCATCGCCTTCGAGAACCTTGCCATCGGCATTGCCGGCGCGGCCTATATCGCCTGGCTGTCCTCGATCGTGTCGAAGAAGTTCAGCGCCGTGCAGTACGCACTGTTGTCCTCGCTTACCTTGTTGGTCGGCACGCTCGGGCGTGGCGCGCTGGGCGAGATGATAGAAAACCAAGGCTATTACGACGTCTTCATTCTGACGACGTGGATCGGCCTCGCTGCGGCAGTGCTGGTGTGCTTCGAATGGTATCGCGAGAGCCGTGGCAAGGCGGCTGCGGGCATCGTAGCGCCGGAGGCTGGCGAGCGCGTCCCGGCGGAATGATCAGTCGGGCAGCTCGTCGTTGAGGCGCAGGACTTCGCCCGCGAGGTAGAGCGAGCCAGCGATGAGGATGGGTAGCCCGTCATCTGGCAGGGCTGCGATTGCCGAAGGTACGTCCACCGCTTCACGTGCAATATCGCCGAATGCACTGGCTGGATGCCAGTCGTGCCCGGGGACGGGGACGACAGTAACCGTCGAGATCGCGTCGCCCAGTGGACCCGTAATGGCTGTCGGCTCTTTTGCATCCAGCATGCCGATGACAAGGTGCATCCTCTGGTCTGCAAAGTGCTTGCCGAGGATCGCTCCGGCGGAAGGGTTATGCCCGCCGTCGAGCCAAATCTCGCGATGACCCGTTAGCGGGCCCGGAGCGAGGCGTTGCAGGCGCGCTGGCCACTCTGCGGAGTGGATGCCTTCCGCCAGCGCATCGCGCGAGATCGAGATGTAATCCTGGTGCCGCAGCATGGCGACGGCCAGCGCGGCATTCTCGGGCTGGTGAGGGCCGGGAAGGTTCGGGAGCGGCAGGACAAGCTCGCCGTGCCTGTCGGCATAGTGGAGACCTGTCCCGCTCTCACTCATCGACCACTCGCGCCCGCGCATGGCCAGCGGCGCGCCGTTTCGCGCGGCGGCGGCCTCGATTTCCAATGTCGCCTCCTCGCTATAGGAGAGGGTGACCAGAGAGGAGCCGCGCTTGGCGATGCCCGCCTTCTCGAAAGCGATACGGGCAAGAGGAACTTGCGGCACGCCATCTTCGGGTGCGAGCAGGAAGCGTTCGTGGTCGATCCCGAGCGCGGAGATCCCGCATGCGGCAGGCTTCTCAAGCACGTTTGTCGCATCGAAACGCCCGCCAAGGCCGACTTCCACGACGCAAACATCCGCAGGCACGCGCGCGAACTCGGTGAAAGCTGCGGCGATGGTCACTTCGAAGAAGCTGGGGTTCAGGTCCTCGCCAGTGTCCAGCACCTCGGCGAGCAGCTCGGCCAGTCGGTCATCAGAGATCAGCTCGCCTGCCACACGGATACGCTCGTTGTAGCGCACCAGATGCGGGCTGGTTGTTACGTGGACCTTGTAGCCCTCGGCTTCCAAGATCGCGCGCATGAAGGCGCAGGTCGAACCCTTGCCGTTGGTCCCTGCGACATGGAAAACCGGCGGCAGCTTAAGATGTGGATTACCGAGCCGTTCCAGCAGCGCGCGGATTGTCTCCAGACCCAGACGCCCGTCGGGCACGCTCAACTGCGCCAGCCGGTCCAGCTGGGCTTGCACCTCGGCGTTCTCGGAGCGGGCGAAGTCCCGCAT
>JABDNC010000031.1 GCA_013001165.1 Erythrobacter sp. | reverse complement strand
CCCACAGCCGCGCGACATAGCCTTCGCGGGCATAGCCGGTGTCGTATTTTATCCGCCTGAGCGCCTCGCGGTCGAGCAGTTCGCTTTCGCTCAGCAGCTTGAATGCGCGCCGCGAGCGGTTGGTCTGCTTCAGCTCCACGCCCAGTTCCGGCGCGAAATCCTGCGGCGAAAGGTCGCTGCCGTCACCTGCCGCGGTGAAGGGCGCATTGTTGGCGTTGTAGAGCCAGCCCGAGGCCGGGTTCACGAGACGAGGCAGTTTCTCGTAGTCGACCGCACCGTCCCAGACGAGATCGGGATCGGTCCCGTCGAGCACGCCGCGCCAGTTCGGTCCTTCGGGCCGGTCGGGAATGGCGGCGTTGTAGACATAGGCGATATTGCCCTCGGCATCGGCGTAGATGAAGTTGGTGGAAGGAATGTCCATGCGCGCGAGGATGTCTTCCCACTCTTCGAGCGTTTCGGCCTTGTTGAGCCGGTAATAGGCATCGAGCTGGCCGAGATTGTCGATCCCGCCGTAACGGAAGGCGAATGCGCCGTTCTCGTTGATGATGACCGGCCCGTGGACGCTGCGATGCACTTCGCGCTGGATCGGGAGCACGACGGGTCCGATCCGGACCGGGAGCGTCATTTCGCGGGTTTCGAGATCGCGCCATTCACCGCCGAAACGGTATCGCGCTCCGCTCTCGTCGAGTTCGAGTTCGTAGACATCCACCATGTCCGGCGTGTTGACCGTATTGGTCCAGCCGAGGTTTCGATTGTGTCCCAGGAAGGGGAAGGGCGAGCCGGGGAAATTGGCGCCGGCATAGTGCCAGCCTTCCTTGCTTTCGACGACAAGCTCGTACCACGCGACGCCGCCGCGCAGCGGTTGGTGGCTGTTCGATATGAGAGTGGTCGGACCGCCCGACTTCTCCGGCGCAACGGCGAACGCATTGGAACCATTGTGCGCGCCGTCGGGCCCGAAAGGCGAATAGGCGACTTCCTCCACTGGCGCGTCACCGGCCCGTCTGGGACGCGAACCTTCGCGCGGGAAACCCGGTATGTCGGGTCCGAACTCGCGGCGCAGCTCGTCCCCCTGGACCAGCGGCTGGATCACGCCGTTGAGGCCGAAGAAGAATGGCTGTCGCAGCGCAAAACCGGCGGCCACGTCCTTCCCGTCGACCGGAAAGAGGTTGGCGAGTTTCAACTCGTCCGGATTCTGCTGCGCATAGTCGTTGAGGCCGGTGGCGTAGGCATCGAAAAGAGCGCGGGTGTCTTCGGGTAGCGTCGGATAGTGCCGCTCCGCCGTGCCGCGCGCATCGAGCAGGTGGTAGACGTAGTCGATCGCCGCGCCGTCCTCGCCCGCGATCGCGCCATAGCGTCCGCGGGCCATGGCGATCACGTCCTGCAAGGTGGCGAAATCGTCTTCGGCATGGGCGATGGCGACACCGTAGGCGACGTCGCGATCACGCTCGCCATAGATATGCGGGACGCCGTAATCGTCGCGGATGATCTCGGCCGAATAGCTGTCGGTGCTGCGCGCTATATCGTCGCGCTTGGCCCAGAAGGGCTCCCAACTCGCCAGCGCCACGAATGCCACGAGTGCGAGTGCCAAAAGGGCGAATCCGATCCGCCCGAACCATTTCCACATAGAATATCAGTCCTCTCTCGAAACCTGCCTAGCGAGCGTGGGCGGAAGTCGCAATCGGCAGGAACGCGATCATGCTGGGCAAAACAATGGTTAGCACCCTTCCACATTACGGATTCGGCCCGCTAGCCAAGCCCCGTGACAGCGCAGATCACCATCGGCCACGAGACGTCCGGCAAGCCGGTCGAATTCGACATCGAGGAACTCCTCGCCACCCGCTTGCTCGTCCAGGGCAATTCGGGAAGCGGCAAGTCACACCTGCTGCGAAGGCTGCTCGAAGAGAGCGCGGGGCTGGTCCAGCAGGTGGTGATCGATCCCGAAGGTGACTTTCCCTCGCTGGCCGAGGAATTCGGCCATGTCGTGATTGACGGCGCGGCCTATTCGCCGGGCGAGATCGAGGCGCTTGCCCGCCGCATCCGCGAACATCGCGCAAGCGTGGTTCTCGACCTCGACGGGTTGGAGGTCGAACAGCAGATTCGCTGCGCCGCGCAGTTCCTGACCGCGCTGTTCGACGCCCCGCGCGAGCACTGGTATCCGGCTCTGGTAGTCGTCGACGAGGCGCAGATGTTCGCACCTGCCGCTGCCGGCGAGATGGCGGAAGACACGCGTCGTATGACGCTGGCCGCGATGACCAATCTCATGTGCCGCGGGCGCAAGCGCGGCCTTGCAGGCATCGTCGCCACGCAGCGTCTGGCGAAGCTCGCCAAGAATGTCGCGGCGGAAGCATCGAACTTCCTCATGGGGCGCACCTTCCTCGATATCGACATGGTGCGCGCCGCCGACCTGCTCGGCATGGAGCGGCGTCAGGCGGAACGTATTCGCGAGCTGGAACGTGGTCACTTTCTGGCGCTCGGGCCGGCGATCACGCGCCTTCCTATTGCCTGCAAGATCGGCCCGGTGAAGACCGGCCACCAGGCGCGCAGCGAAGGGCTGATGGCGCTTCCGGATACCGCGCCCGAGGATATGGCCGACCTGCTAACGCGCGATCTGGCCAGCGATGTTGCGATGCCCGCGCCACCGCCGGCGCCACCACCGGCGCCTTCGATGGACGAAATCGCTGATAACATCGCGCATGCCGAGGAGCGTCAGGTCGAAGCCCCCGCAGAGGCGGTGGAGCCTTCTGCGGTCATGCTACGCATCGAGGAAATTATCGGCGAACTCGCCGTGCAGGAAGGCATCGCTTTCCAGTCGGCCAGCGCGCAGTACCAGACTTTCCTCACGACCTGCCGCCGCGAGCGTCTGATCGGCCCGATGCCCGACATGCATGCCTTCCGCCGCAAGTTTGCGATTGCCGGGGCAGGCCTGGGAGATCTCGGCGAGGAAATGACGGCGCGCATCATGCTGCTTGCAGGCGCGGTCGACGAAGACCTGCTCGGGCCGTTCCTCGTCATCGCCAAGGCGGCGCATGCGGGCGAAACGCAGGTCGACGAGGACGAGCTGGCGCGCGCCTATGGCACGAGCTCGCCAGGCCGTATCCGCCGCCTGCTGGACCACTTGGAGAGGCAGGGCCTGATCGTCGTGCGGGAGGATTTCGGTGGCGGGCGAACGGTCATGGTGCCCGGCCTCGAGGGACTTCCGGCCGAATAATTTTGCCCTTGCCTCTCGCCAATCGGCAGGGCACCCCTATATGCGACTAACACACCTCCCTGAAAATTGTCGGAGGGGTCTTGTGTTGCATAATCGCCACACCATATGAAGGCGGTAATTTGATGGGGTATTCTCGATGAATCTCGAAAAGTTCACCGACCGCGCCAAGGGTTTCCTGCAGGCCGCGCAGACGGTCGCAATCCGCATGAACCACCAGCGCATCACGTCTTCGCACCTGCTGAAGGCGCTGCTCGACGACGAGCAGGGCATGGCAGCGCAGCTGATCCAGCGCGCAGGCGGCAATGCCGGCGTGGCGATCACCGAAGTCGACACGGCGCTGGCGAAGATCCCGGCAGTATCGGGTGGCGGCGCGCAGCAGACGCCGGGCCTCGACAACGATACCGTGCGCGCGCTCGACCAGGCAGAGCAGCTTGCGGAGAAGGCGGGCGACAGTTTCGTGCCCGTGCAGCGCATTCTCCAGGCGCTCACGCTTGCCGACAATGATGCGGGCAAGGCGCTGAAGGCGTCTGGCGTGGATGCCAAGTCGCTCGAAGAGGCGATCCAGGAAGTGACCGGCGGCCGCACGGCGGACAGTGCTGGCGCGGAAGAGAGCTACGACGCGATGAAGAAGTACGCGCGCGACCTCACGCAGGCAGCGCGCGACGGCAAGCTCGACCCTGTTATCGGCCGCGACGAGGAAATCCGCCGGACGGTCCAGATCCTCGCCCGCCGCACCAAGAACAATCCCGCGCTGATCGGCGAACCCGGCACCGGCAAGACCGCGATTGCCGAAGGCCTCGCGCTGCGTATCGCCAATGGCGACGTGCCCGACAGCCTCAAGGGTCGTACGCTCATGTCGCTGGACATGGGTGCGCTGATCGCCGGTGCGAAGTACCGCGGCGAGTTCGAGGAACGTCTGAAGGCCGTGCTCGACGAGGTTAAGGGTGCCGAGGGGCAGATCATCCTCTTCATCGACGAGATGCACACGCTGATCGGCGCGGGCGCGAGCGAGGGTAGCATGGATGCCTCCAACTTGCTGAAGCCCGCCCTGTCGCGCGGCGAGTTGCACTGCATCGGCGCGACCACGCTCGACGAATACCAGAAGTATGTCGAGAAGGACCCAGCGCTGCAGCGGCGCTTCCAGTCGGTCTATATCGACGAGCCGAGCGTCGAGGACACGATCTCGATCCTGCGCGGCATCAAGGATAAATACGAGCTGCACCACGGCGTGCGCATCACCGATGGCGCGATCGTTGCGGCGGCGCAGCTCTCCAACCGCTATATCCAGAACCGCTTCCTGCCCGACAAGGCGATCGACCTGATGGACGAGGCTGCCAGTCGTATCCGCATGGAAGTGGAATCGAAGCCTGAGGAAATCGAAGGCCTCGACCGCCGGATCATCCAGCTGCGGATCGAGGAACAGGCGCTTCAAAAGGAGACCGACAGCGCGTCGAAGGATCGGCTCGAGAACCTGCGCAAGGAACTGGCCGACCTCGAACAGCAGTCGAGCGAACTTACAACTCGCTGGCAGAACGAGCGTGACAAGATCCACGCCGAGGCGAGGGTGAAGGAAGAGCTCGATCATGCGCGGCTCGAGCTCGAGCAGGCGCAGCGTGCCGGTGATCTTCAGAAGGCAGGCGAGCTCCAGTATGGCACTATCCCCGAGCTCGAGAAGAAGCTCGAGGAAGCGAGCGGTCACACGGAGAACGCGCTGCTCAGGGAAGAAGTCACAGAAGACGATATCGCCGGCGTCGTGAGCCGCTGGACCGGCATCCCGGTCGACAAGATGATGGAAGGCGAGCGCGAAAAGCTGCTCGAGATGGAAAATATCCTGTCGAAGCGGGTGATCGGCCAGAGCCAGGCGATCGACGCCGTATCCAAGGCTGTGCGCCGTGCGCGTGCGGGCCTGCAGGACCCCGGTCGTCCGCTCGGCAGCTTCCTGTTCCTGGGCCCGACCGGCGTCGGCAAGACCGAACTGACCAAGGCGCTCGCAGGCTTCCTGTTCGACGATGATCAGGCGATGGTCCGTATCGACATGAGCGAGTTCATGGAGAAGCACGCGGTCGCCCGCCTCATCGGTGCGCCTCCGGGCTATGTCGGCTATGAAGAAGGCGGCGTGCTGACCGAGGCGGTGCGGCGCAGGCCGTACCAGGTCGTGCTGTTCGACGAGGTCGAGAAGGCGCACACCGATGTCTTCAACGTCTTGCTGCAGGTGCTCGACGACGGACGCCTGACCGACGGGCAGGGCAGGGTGGTCGATTTCTCGAACACGCTAATCATCCTCACCTCGAACCTCGGCAGCCAGTATCTTGCCAGCATGACTGACGACCAGAAGGTCGAGGATGTCGAGCCGCAGGTGATGGACGTGGTGCGCGGACACTTCCGCCCCGAGTTCCTGAACCGGCTGGACGAGATCATCCTCTTCCACCGCCTCGCTCAGGAGCACATGGCTCCGATCGTCGAGATCCAGGTCGCGCGGGTCCAGAAGCTGCTCAAGGATCGCAAGATCGTGCTCGACCTCACCGACGGCGCGAAGAAGTGGCTCGGCCGTGTGGGCTATGATCCGGTCTACGGGGCGCGTCCGCTGAAGCGCGCGGTCCAGCGTTACGTGCAGGATCCGCTTGCCGACATGATCCTTGCTGGCAAGGTGCCGGATGGGTCGACCGTCAATATCGACGAGGGCGACGGCGCCCTCGAAATGAAGGTCTCCTGATTGCACTCAAAGGGCGCGCGAAGGCCCACTTCGCGCGCCTTGTCATATCGCCGCAACAAGGCAGGCGATTCGCCGATCGCAATCGAATGCCGAAACGTTGCCGCAAGCAGGCGTGAAATAAAATATGCCCAGAAACGTGCCGCAACAATAGAATATTTCGCGCGTGTTTCCCGTCAATCGAGGGGCGCCTCGAAAGTTGTGTGATTTGGGC
>JABDNC010000003.1 GCA_013001165.1 Erythrobacter sp. | reverse complement strand
CCGGTGGGGCGTCGCTCGCTGTGAATTGTTAGCGCGCCTAGCTCGAGCGGCTGTCCTGCATTGCCTGGCGCGTCTTGGGTCCCTTCATCGCATCCTGTGCGGGGTTGTCCGAACCCACTTCCGGTTCGCGATTGTCAGGATCGAAGGCGCGATTGAGCTCGCCGCGCGAGCCCACCTGGCGGTTCACTTCGCCGCCCGATGAGCTTTGCTGCGAGGGCGTGTCATACTCGGTCATCTCGTCAATAAGTTCGTTATCGGGATGCATAGACTGGCGTTCGGGCATAAGAATATCTCCTTTGCCTAATCAACGGCCAAACCGCTGAAAACGATCCGCAATTCGTCGCAAGTGAGGCCCGTT
The DNA here is from genome assembly GCA_013001165.1 of Erythrobacter sp. GTDB lineage: Bacteria > Pseudomonadota > Alphaproteobacteria > Sphingomonadales > Sphingomonadaceae > Qipengyuania. The sequence goes on along the minus strand of JABDNC010000003.1, from coordinate 7,764 downwards.
CGGGCAAGCGCCTAATAGCGGTGGCAGATCACCAGCACGCGCAGGATGCCGGGCTCGTTACTGAAGACTTCCGTCGCTTGGCCGGTCTCGACGTCCTTCAGCACAGCCCTGACCCGCTTGGGTATCTTCCATGCAGGAACCCAACGGTTCTTCTTGATGTCCGCGCCGATTGCTTCGCCCACATCGCGTGCGTCGCCGCAGTCGCGGATGGCCCGGGTCTCCTCGCTGAAACGCTCGCGCGAGACCTCGGAGCTTTCGATCGACAATTGCACCAGGTGGTAGTGAGGTCCGGAGCCGGAACTGGTTTGTCCGGATACGATACCGGGTGCGGCCATGGCCAAACTTGCTGCCGCGAGTGCTGTTGCTTTGATCGGGCTCATCACGTTCGGCATGCTGTCTCTCCTGCCGCGAGGCTCTTATGGCCTCGGGACGGTTAACGGCCCTTGTGTCGCAATCTACACGAATGGCGGGAATGCGCCAGTTCGCGGTCCTGCAACAGCGCCCGCCGGATCAGATCAGCCCCAGCCGCTCGAGCTTTCCGGCGAGCTTGCCAGGCAGCACGTCGCCAATGTCTTCGCCCTCTTCGAGATCGCGCGGCGGTTCTCCCTTGAGGTAGCGCCAGCCCTGGTGGGCGCGCTTGGGGCGAGGGTGGACACGGATGAGTTCGGGCTTGAGGTCGATCGACCAGCGCCCGGTTGCGGTCTCGCTGAAACCGAGGATTTCGCTGCGCGCCACGATGCTGTGCTGGTGGATCCAGTAGAGCGAGCCGCCGATGCACTGCTCCCACTTGGTCGGGCGATAGCGCGTGGTCAGGTTGGGGCTGCGCCGCTGCGCATACCAGCTCTCGATATCGCCAAAGGTCTGCGCGCCGAAGGCGATCTTGGTGAGGTGAAGCGGCATGGGAGGGAGATAGACATTCCTCCCGTAATCTCAACCGAGCGGAAACAGCTTTCCTACAGGTGGCGGCGTGTTGCAGCGTACCGCAATGCTCGCAGCCGGCTCTTCGAAACGCACCCAATTGGGCCAGTCTGCGCACCAGATCCGCCCCCGGGACTTTTTCTCACTGGACCATGTTCCATGTGTTCCAAGCTGCAGGAGTTCAGACGACCTGCATGGCGACTGCGAGGCCGAGGAAGGCGAAGAAGCCCATCGAATCGGTGATCATGGTCACGAAGACGCTGGAGGCAACGGCAGGGTCCTGGTCGAGCCGGTCGAAGGCCACGGGCACAAGCACGCCTGCAAGCCCGGCGACCACGACGTTGATCACCATGGCAAGGGCGATCACGAGGCCGAGCAGCGGCGTGAATATCGCAGCGGTCGCAACACCGATGAGCACCGCGATGGTAATGCCGTTGAGGAATGCCACGCGCAGTTCCTTGGTCAGGATACGCCGCGTGTTGCTGCTGGTGAGCTGGTTCATGGCGATGGCGCGCACGGTCACGGCCATGGTCTGCGTGCCTGCATTGCCGCCGATGCTGGCGACGATCGGCATGAGAACGGCGAGCGCGACCAGCTTCTCGATCGCGGAGCCGAACAGCGCGATGATCAGCGATGCGACCAGCGCGGTGCCGAGGTTCGCCACGAGCCAGCGCACGCGGCTGGAGTATGCCTCGCGGATCGGCTCGTTGATGTCGCCTTCGCCGGCGCCCGACATCAGCAGGGCGTCCTCGCCCGCTTCCTCGGCAATGATGTGAACGATGTCGTCGACCGTCATCTGGCCGACCAGCCTGCCGTCATCGTCGATCACGGCGGCGCTGATCAGGCCGTATTTCTGGAACATCAGCGCGACCTCTTCCTGGTCGAGCTCTGCAGGGATCAGCGTCTGGTCGCGCTTCATCACATCGCCCAGCGCCACATCGCGCGGCGTGCGCAGGACCCACGAAAGGTTGCACGTGCCGACCGGGTGCATGCGCTGGTCGATCACGAAGACTTCGAAGAAGTCGCCCGGAAGGTCGCGCTCCTCGCGCAAGAAGTCGATCAGGTCGCCGACCGTGATGTGTTCGGGCACCGCCACGAATTCGCGACTCATCAGGCGCCCGGCGGTCTCTTCCGGATAGGCGAGCGCGGTCTCGATCGCGGTGCGGTCTTCGGGATCGAGCTCGGCGAGGATGGCCTTCTGGTCGTCCTCATCCAGATCCTCGATCAGCTGGACCGCGTCGTCGGTCTCGAGCTGCTCGGCAATCTGCGCCACCGCATCGGCGGGCAGGGCCTCCATCATTTCCTCGCGGACGTAGTCATTCAGCTCTGCAACGACTTCGCTGGTCATCAAATCGGTGATGGCCGTGGCAAGCTGGTGGCGCTCGTCCTTTTCGAACAGCTCGAGAAGGTCGGCGACGTCGGCGGGGTGGAGCGGCTCGACCAGGTCGTAAACCTCGCCGGTATCGCCAGCTTCGAGAGCATCCTCGACCGAGCGGACGAACTCGCGCTTGAGCGTGTTCTCCTCGTCCATGCGCTCATCGTCGATACGGTCGTCCGGGCGACCGCCTTCGTCCGGCGTTTCCGCCAGCATCACATCGTCTTCGAGGGGGCGATCGTCCTGCGCCATGGCGCGAAAGCTCTAGGCAGTAAGGCACATAAAGCAAGCGGATGGTGGCAGTGAGGTGGTGACACTGCGGCCACAATCCCTATGTAGGCGCCAATCGAATTACAGGAGAATCCTCACAATGGCCGACAAACTGACCTTCACGCTCGACACCGGCGATGGCGATAACAAGGACGTAGTCATCAAGCTGCGCCCCGATCTCGCACCCGGCCACGTCGAACGTATCACGACGCTGGCCGGTGAAGGCTTCTACGATGGCGTGGTCTTCCACCGCGTGATCCCCGGCTTCATGGCGCAGGGCGGCGATCCCACCGGGACCGGCATGGGCGGCAGCGACAAGCCCGACCTCAAGGCCGAATTCAACAGCGAACCGCACACTCGCGGCACCTGCTCGATGGCCCGCACCCAGGTGCCCGACAGCGCGAACAGCCAGTTCTTCATCTGCTTCGACGATGCCGAATTCCTCGACGGCCAGTACACCGTCTGGGGCCAGGTCGAGAGCGGCATGGAACACATCGACGCCCTGCCCAAGGGCGAGCCGCCGGCAAACCCGGGCAAGATCGTGAAGGCGACTGTTTCGTAAGCCTCGCGAACATCGACTGAAGGAAGGGCGGCCACGAGCCGCCCTTCTCATTGTAGGAACCCACCGTTTTCGCTATGTGCGCCCGCCTGTCATGAAACCGACCAATTCCCCCAAGACCTACAGGGTCAAGAGCTTCGGCTGCCAGATGAACGTCTATGACGGCGAGCGCATGGCCGAGATGCTTGGCGAGCAGGGCATCGTGCCTGCGCCCGAAGGCGAGGATGCCGACCTCGTCGTGCTCAACACCTGCCACATCCGCGAGAAGGCGGCGGAGAAGGTCTATTCGGACATTGGCCGCCTGACCAAGGCGGGCCGCGCGGCTGGCAAGGAACCGCTGATCGCGGTGGCGGGCTGCGTCGCCCAGGCCGAGGGCGAGGAGATCATGAAGCGCTCACCGGCAGTCAGCATGGTCGTCGGCCCGCAGGCCTACCACCGCCTGCCCGAAATGCTCGACAAGGCAGTGAAGGGCGAGCGGGCGACCGACACCGACATGCCCGCCATCGCCAAATTCGCCGCGCTGCCCGAGCGCCGCCGCACCAATCCGGCGAGCTTCCTCACCGTGCAGGAAGGTTGCGACAAGTTCTGCACCTATTGCGTGGTGCCCTATACTCGCGGCGCGGAAATCAGCCGCCCCTATGCGGACCTCGTGACCGAAGCGAAGAAACTGGTCGACGCGGGCGCTAAGGAAATCACGCTGCTCGGCCAGAATGTCTCGGCATGGTCGGGCGAGGACGAGAAAGGCCACACGGTGGGCCTCGCGGGCCTGATCCGCGACCTTGCCAAGGTCGATGGCCTCGCGCGCATTCGCTATACCACCAGCCATCCGGCCGACATGGACGACGATTTGATCGCCGCGCATGGTGAGATCGACAAGCTCATGCCCTTCCTCCACCTGCCGGTGCAGGCGGGCAGCGACCGTGTCTTGAAGGCCATGAACCGCAGCCACACGGCGGACAGCTACCTCACGCTGATCGAGCGCTTCCGCGCCGCGCGGCCCGACCTCGCGCTGTCGGGCGATTTCATCGTTGGTTTCCCCGGCGAAACCGATGCCGAGTTCGAGGAAACCCTCGCGCTGGTGGACGAGGTCAAATACGCGCAGGCATTCAGCTTCAAGTATTCGCCGCGTCCCGGCACCCCAGCCGCCACGATGGACGGTCAGGTGGCGAAGGAAGTCATGGACGACCGCCTCCAGCGCCTTCAGGCCGCGCTCAACCGCGACCAGCTGGCGTTCAACGAGGCAAGCGTCGGACGGACCTGCGAAGTCCTCGTCGAGCGCAAGGGCAAGCATGTGGGCCAGGGGCTCGGCAAGTCGCCCTGGCTGCAGAGCGTCTGGTTCGAAGGCGAGGCGCAGATTGGCGATCTGGTACAGGCAGAATTGGTCGAGGCAGGCCCCAATTCGCTCGCTGGCAAGCTGCGCGAGACCGTCACGGTCTGATTATAGCCGCGTGACTTTCCACCGCCATCACGCGGACCCCTCCTTGCCACTCGCGCGTTGAAGAGTAACCTTCCGACTCGCAAACATGTGAAAGGAGCAAATGGCTCGCAAACCAGCACGGCAGGCCGACCCGGTCTTGACCAAACCGCCCGCACCGCAGCGCGAAGTGCGCCGCGCGCAACTCGATCTCGAATTCGAAAACCAGAGCCTGTTAGGCGCGCTTTTCGGACAGTTCGATGCCAATCTCGTGCAGGTGGAAAACCGGCTGGGCGTGTTCATCTCGGCTCGCGGCAATTCCATCCATATCGAAGGCCCCGAAGACAGCGTCGCCCGCGCCCGCGACGTGCTCAACGAGATGTATGATCGCCTCGCCATGGGACAGGATCTCGACCAGGGCGCGATCGAATCGCTGATTGCCATGTCGAACGAGCCGACATTGGACGGTATCATGGACGGCAAGCCCGACGGCCCGCCGATCATGATCCGCACGCGCCGCAAGACAATCGTGCCGCGAAGCGCGATGCAGGCGACCTACATGCGCAGCCTCGTGCGGGACGACATCATCTTTGCGCTGGGGCCTGCGGGTACCGGCAAAACCTATCTCGCGGTTGCGCAGGCCGTGGCCCAGCTGATCAATGGGAGCGTCCAGCGCCTGATCCTGTCGCGACCTGCGGTGGAGGCGGGCGAAAAGCTCGGCTTCCTGCCCGGCGACATGAAGGACAAGGTCGATCCGTACCTGCGCCCGCTTTACGACGCGCTCTATGACTGCATGCCGCCCGAACAGGTCGAGCGGCGGCTGGCCTCGGGCGAAATCGAGATCGCACCGATCGCCTTCATGCGCGGGCGCACGCTGGCGGACAGCTTCATCATCCTTGACGAAGCACAGAACACCACGCGCGAGCAGATGAAGATGTTCCTCACCCGCTTCGGCCAGAACAGTCGCATGGTGGTCTGCGGCGATCCGCGCCAGGTCGACATCCCAGGTGGCGACGGCATGAGCGGCCTCGCCGATGCGGTGGGCAAGCTGGAAGGCGTCGAAGGATTCGGCACGATCCGCTTCACAGCTGCGGACGTCGTGCGCCACCCGATCGTCGGCCGCATCGTGGAGGCCTACGAAGGCCCCGCCGCATAAGTGGATCTCGATATCGAAATCGACGGCTGGCCGGACGATCCGGACTGGGAGGTGCTGTGCGAGCGTGCCCATGAGGCCATTGCGGGCGTCGAACCTGCGCTGGCCCATGACCGTCTGACGACAAGCGTGTTGTTCACTTCAGACGAGCAGGTGCACGAACTCAACAAGGAATGGCGCGGCAAGGACAGGCCGACCAATGTGCTCTCCTTCCCCATGCTCGAGCGGGAAGATTTGCTCGAACTGGGTGATGACGGGCCGCCGGAAATGCTTGGAGATATCGCGCTCGCCTTCGAGACTTGCGAGCGTGAGGCTGGCGAGAAGGATATCAGCCTCGCCGATCACACGACCCACCTCCTCATTCACGGTTTTTTGCATCTTGCGGGCCATGACCACGTCGATTCTGACGAGCAGGCCGCAGCTATGGAAAAACTAGAGACCGAAGCGCTTGCAATACTGGGTATAGCGGACCCATATGGGGACCGCTGAATTTTAGGAGTTTACGACCCGGCCCATGGCCAATTCTTCACCCCCTGCCGGAGACGCGGAGAGTAGCAGCGGGCTGTGGCCCGCCATTCGCAAATTGTTCGACGCCGAAGGTGGCGAGCGGTCCCTACGCGCACAGCTCGAAGAGGCAATCGACGAGCACGAAGGCGAAAACGGCTCCGAAGACACGGAGGATGCCGCCAAGGGCGATCTTTCCGGTGTCGAGCGCCAGATGCTGCGCAACCTGCTGCATTTCTCCGAGCATGACGCCGACGATGTCGCCGTGCCGCGCGGCGAGATCATCGCGATCGACGCTGCAGCCAGTTGGGACGAGGTCGTGGCAACCTTCTCCGAACATGGCCATTCGCGCATGCCGGTTTATCGCGGCCAGCTCGATGATGTGATCGGCATGATCCACATCAAGGACATCTTCCCCTTTCTCGCGGAGAAGAAGGCCCCGCCGGCTGACTGGACGGTGCTGATGCGTCAGCCGCTCTATGTGCCGCAGACGCGCAATGCGCTGGACGTGCTGGCAGATATGCGTGCGCAGCGTATGCACCTCGCCATAGTGCTCGACGAGTTTTCCGGCACCGACGGCATCATCACCATCGAGGACTTGGTGGAGGAGATCGTCGGCGAGATCGAGGACGAGCACGACGATGCCCCCGAGATCTGGATCGCTTCGATCGGCGAGGGCATGTGGGACTGCGACGCCCGCGCCGAGCTGGACGACGTCGCCGACAAGATCGATCCGCGCCTCGCAGAGGTCGAGGAATCGGTCGACACGCTGGGCGGCCTCGCCTTCGTATTGGCAGAACAGGTACCGCCGGTCGGCAAGATTCTGGAACATCCCAGCGGTTGGCGGATTGAGATCACCGACGGCGACGAGACCCACGTCACCCGACTTCGCCTGCACGCTCCGGAAGACGATACGAAAGCAGATTGATCCTCGATGATAGTTGCGCGAAAGCGAACATTCCGCCTCGACAGCCCGTGGTTTGGTGAATAGGCCGCCCTCATGGCTGTCCGCAGGCTCCCTCCGCTTCGCGCCCTCGAGGCCTTCGTACGCACCGTGCGGCTCGGCTCGGCACGTGCAGCTGCGGATGAGCTTGGGCTGAGCCCCTCGGCCCTTTCACGGCGGATCGGTAATCTCGAGGATTTCGTCGGCAAGAAGCTCTTCACGCGCGCACGCCAGGCGATGCAGCTGACCGATGACGGGCACGCGTTTTACGAAGCGGTGAACCCTCAGCTCGAAGCACTGGCGAGGGCGGTGGAAAGCCAGTCCGAGAACCTTTCCGTATTGCGCCTTCATCTCGGCGTGTTGCCGCTGTTCGGTAGCCAGCGCCTGTTCCCGCGCCTGGCGGAACTGCGTGCACGCCATCCACTGCTGCATATCGATATCGACACGGGTCCTCATCTCGAAGATCGTGTTGGCGATACGCTGGATGCGGCGATCATCCTCTCGCGCGGACCGGCAAGCGGGCTGCATGCGGTGCGGCTGGACTTCAACATGGTCCATGCGATCGCGAGCAAGGAATTGGCGGGCAAGCTTGGTGACGAGCCCGATCTCGACGTGCTCTCCAAGCAGA
>JABDNC010000282.1 GCA_013001165.1 Erythrobacter sp. | reverse complement strand
CTGTTGTTCGTGGACGAAATCCATCGCTTCAACCGCGCACAGCAGGACGGCTTTCTGCCTTTCGTGGAGCGCGGGACGGTGACACTGGTCGGCGCCACCACGGAAAACCCAAGCTTCGCGCTCAATGCCGCACTGCTCAGCCGAGCGCAGGTACTGATCCTCCAGCGGCTAGACCACGATGCTCTCGGCGAATTACTCGACCGTGCGGAAAAACTCGAAGGCCCGCTCCCCCTTACCGCCGAGGCCCGCGATGCACTCGTAGCGAGCGCCGATGGCGATGGCCGATTCCTGCTCAACCAGGCAGAAACGCTCTACAACGCCAAGATCGAAGAGCCGCTCGATCCGGCAGGGCTCGGCAAGTTCCTCCAGCGGCGCGTCGCGGTCTACGACAAGGATCGAGAAGGGCATTACAACCTCATCTCGGCCCTGCACAAAGCGGTGCGCGGCAGCGATGTTCAGGCCAGCCTTTATTACCTCGCGCGCATGCTCACCGCTGGCGAGGAGCCGCGTTTCCTTGCCCGCCGTCTCGTCCGCATGGCTGTCGAGGATATCGGCATGGCCGACCCGCAGGCACTGGTTCAGTGCATGGCGGCAAAGGACGCCTATGAATTCCTTGGCAGCCCGGAGGGCGAACTCGCGCTGGTGCAAGCCTGCACCTATCTCGCCACCGCGCCCAAATCGAACGCGGTCTACAAGGCGCAGAAATCGTCCTTCAGAAGCGCGAAGGAGACCGGCAGCCTGATGCCGCCGCAGAACATCCTCAACGCGCCGACCAAGCTGATGAAGGATATCGGCTACGGCGCGGGATACAGCTACGATCACGATGCGGACGACGGATTCTCGGGCGATAATTACTGGCCCGAGGAGATGGAGCCGCAGAACTATTACCAGCCGGTCGAGCGAGGGTTCGAACGCGAGGTGAAGAAGCGGCTCGACTATTGGGACAAGCTCAGGCGCGAGCGTGGCTGACCGCTTCGCCCATTTCCTTGCAATCGACTGGTCCGGCGCAAAAGGACCGCGGCAAAAGGGGATCGCGTTGGCGATAGCCGATGCTGCAGGCGGTCCGCCCGTTCTGGTCGATGCCGGCAGGGGCTGGTCGCGCGAGGATGTGCTAATCCTGCTGCGCGACGATTTGCCCGACGAAACGCTGGTCGGCCTCGACCTCGGGATTGCCCTTCCCCATTCCGACTGCGGTGCGTTTTTTCCGCGCAACCGCGTCCTGCTTCCCGATGCCCCTGCCTTGTGGGCCTTGATCGATGATATCTGCAGCGAGGAACCGAACCTAGGCGCAAACAACTTTGTCGCGCATCCGGACTACAGGGCGTATTTCCGTGATGGCAGCGATACCGGCAAGCATTTCGGCTGCGATGGGGCGGGCCACGGCCGCGGGCGCTTCAGGGTAACAGAGCAGGCGCAGGCCGAAATGGGCTGCAAACCCTATTCGAACTTCAACCTTGTCGGCGCAGCGCAGGTCGGCAAGTCGAGCCTCACTGGCATGAGGATGCTGCACCGGCTTCGCGGGCACCTCCCGGTCTGGCCGGTCGATCCGATGGCGCAGAGCGGTTCGGTAGTCGTCGAGATCTACACCAGCCTCGCAGCGCTGGAGGCCGGCCGCAGTCCATCCAAGGCCAAGATGCGGACCTTCGAAGATCTCAACGAAGCGCTAGGCGCCTTGGGATCACCAGCAGTCGCCGGAGCGGGAGCAATCGACGATCACGCAACCGATGCTCTGCTCACCGCCGCATGGTTGAGGCACGTCGCTCACGACCGGGCGCGTTGGTCGCCGCAGGGCCTCACCGAGAAGATTGCCAGGACCGAAGGCTGGACTTTCGGCGCCCTCTAGATTTCAGGAAGCCGCCCGCTGAACACTGACCAGCCGGTCTTCAGCGCGATTTTCGACAAGGCCTTGGCGCCGAGCAGGCTAGTACCTGCGCGGTTGAGGCCGGGGGACCATACCGCGATCGCGGCCCTGCCCGGTACGCAGGCGAGAATACCGCCGCCAACCCCGGACTTCCCGGGAAAGCCAACTTCGAAAGCGAACTGGCCCGAATTGTCATAATGGCCGCACAGCAGCATCAGCGCATTGATCCGTCGTGCGCGGCTGGCGCTGCACATGCGCTGGCCCGTGACGGGGTCGGTCCCGTCGAAGGCGAGGAAGAGCGCGCTCTCGGCAAGCTGCCGACAGCTCATGGCGAGAGCGCACTGGCGGAAATAGACCGAGAGTACGTCTTCCACGGGGTTCAACAGTCGGCCGAAGTCAGCAAGGAACCATGCTAAGCTCCGATTGCGCGAACCGGTCTCGCTTTCACTTCTCGCGACTTCCGCATCGAAATTAATGCTCTCGTCGCGGCCCATCCTGCGCAGGCGGTTCAAAAGGTCTTCCACGGCCTGGTCGGGCGAACGGTCGCTTATGAAACGATCGGTGGTGACGATCGCGCCGGAATTGATGAAGGGATTGCGCGGGATGCCCTTCTCGCGCTCCAGCTGGACGATGGAGTTGAAGGCATTGCCTGAAGGCTCGCGCCCCACAGCATCCCATAGCGAGGCACCCTCCCGCTCCAGAGCGAGCGCAAGCGCGAACACTTTCGAGATCGACTGGATCGAGAATCGTTCGTCCGCATCGCCCGCGCACGCAACCTCACCGTCACGCGTGGCGAGCGCTATGCCGAACTTGTTCGGATCGACCAGGGCCAATGCAGGGATGTAGCTTGCAGGTGTGCCGCTGCCGCGCTCGTCGGCCAGTTCGGCGTAAGTCTCGGAAACGATTGCGTCGAGATCCATCGCAGACCCGATAGGCGCGATGCCACGGGGGTGCAATGATACTGGACGCGGCGCGTATTTTGCGCCAGAGGCGCTCGCGCTCTCGCTCGGTGTGCCGGCTTAGCTCAGTTGGTAGAGCAGTTGATTTGTAATCATCAGGTCAGGGGTTCGACTCCTCTAGCCGGCACCACTCCCGCCTTTATCCGCTCCGTGCGTTTGCATCCTGCTGTCGCTTCCCTATGACTGGGCGACATGTCTTCCGAAAGTGATGCGCCCATTGCCCCGCCTCTGGTGGAGCTTCCGATCAACACACACGACCGGGGTTTCTACGATGGCTTCAGCCGCGCGGTGACAATCCCGTCCAAAATCATCGTGTCGCTGCTGATCATGTGGGCGATCTTCTTTCCCGTCAGCGCAAGCGAAACGCTGAGCGCGGCGAACTCCACCATTATCTCGAGTTTTGCGGGCTGGTACGTCTATCTCGTCGCAGCATTGGTGGTGGTGTGTTTCTTCCTCGCCCTGTGGCCGTCGGCCGGGAGCCTGAAGATCGGCGCCGACGACGACGAACCCGAATTCGGCCGGTTCAGCTGGTTCGCTATGCTTTTCGGCGCAGGGATCGGCATCGGCATGCTGACCTATTCGACCGGTGAACCGCTGGCGCATTTCGCAAACAATCCGGACATCATCCGCGGAACGATCGAACCCCTCTCTGCCGAAGCGGTTCGTCCGGCCTATTCCTATACCTTCCTGCACTGGGGCCTCGCCGCATGGGCGACCTATGCGCTGGTCGGTCTTGCGATAGGTTATGTCGCTTACCGGCGCGGCCTGCCGTTGACGATCCGCTCCGGCCTCGCGCCCCTGTTCGGCCTACGGATGTCCGGCATCTGGGGACACATCATCGACATCGTGGCAGTGGTCGCGACGATCCTCGGCGTGGCAGTGACCATGGGCTTCGGGGTCGAGCAGTTCGTCGCCGGACTTGCCCGCCTGGGTCTCGGAGATTGGCTGCTGGACGCAGACGGATCATCCTCGGCCGCAGCGGTCATCGTTTCGCTGCTCGTGCTGGTCGGCGCCTCGACCATTAGCGCGCTTTCGGGCGTAGGACGCGGCATCAAGTGGCTGTCCAATCTCAACATGGGCCTTTCCTTCGCCCTGCTGGCATTGTTCATCGTTGTGGGATCAGGCCTCCTCGGTTTCGAGCTGCTCGGCATCGGCCTGTGGGACTACATGCGCACGATCGTGCCCAATTCGCTGACGCTGTTCGACGAAGCGGCCCCGAATGGTGCGGAACTGGTCCAGTGGCAGCTCGACTGGTCGGTTTTCTACTGGGCATGGTGGATCGCCTTCGCACCGTTCGTGGGCATGTTCATTGCCCGCATTTCGCGCGGCCGCAGCATTCGCGAATATGTGCTGGGAGTGATCCTGGTGCCATCGCTGATGTGCTTTACCTGGATGACCATCGTCGGCGGGACCGCGATCGATCTTGAACTCAGCGGCGTAGCCGGGGGGAGCATCGTCGGAGCGGGCATTTCGGACCAGCTCTTCGCCACGATCGCCGTGCTTCTGTCGCCCGGCGTTGCTTCGGTGGTTTCGGGTCTCGTGGTATTATTGCTTATGACCTATCTGGTAACCTCGGCCGACAGCGCCATTCTGATCGTGAACACCATCAATGGCGCGGGCGATACCAGCGGCCAGCGCCGCCGCCATATCGTCTTCTGGGGTGCCGCGCTCGCCTTCGTAGTCGGCTCGATGCTAATCCTCGGCGGCATCGATGCGATCCGCATCACGATGATCATCGGCGCGCTTCCCTTCTCGGTGGTAGTCGCCCTGATGGCGATTTCGATCGTGAAGGCGGTTGTCTACGACCTGCGACGCAAGAAGCACGGCGTGCCGACTACTGCGGCCGGCTGCGCCGACCTCGCCGCCACGAAGTAGTTGCCTCACAATAGGTTACAGTGCTCGACGAGAATTTTCAGTAAAACTCGATTTCTATTTGAAACTACTTGTTCAATTATATGCGCATGAGATAGTAAAATATCTCTGCTGCAAGTCCTGATAACGTTCATATTCCGATATCGTTTTTCTTATTTGAAATATTTATCTGAGTTCTTTCTCGTGTTGTCTCATTGCAACAGACCCCAATTCATTCGATAAATTCAGACCGCACCGGTGGTCGCGACCCACACCCTTCCTTATTGGTCTCGTCGAGCGGGATTGTGAATTCCACTCGCTCGCGAATATTGGTCCTTCCGGATAGCCGGGTGCAGGACGACAGATAGTGATCCACACGGGGGAAACTTCCAGCCATGAAGAAAATCATCAGCGGCGCGTCCGTTAGCGCGCTCGCCATCGCAGTCGCATCACCCGCGCTCGCGCAAGAAACCACGGAAGCACAACCTGAAACACAGCAGCGCGAAGGCGGGGTTCAGACCATCGTCGTGACCGCGCAGAAGCGAAGCGAAGACCTGCAAGACGTCCCCGTTTCCGTCGCCGCCATCGGCGCCGAACAGCTCGATGAGCTCGCAGTCGACACCTTCGAAGATTATCTCGACCAGCTGCCCACCGTGACCGCAGGCGGCAGCGGCCCGGGCCAGAGCACGATCTACATTCGCGGCCTCGCCTCGACCACACCGAACCTGACGACTGCAGGTGTTGCCGGTCTCGCTCCCAACGTGGCGCTCTATCTCGACGAACAGCCGCTCGCACAGCCGGGCCGTAACCTCGACGTTTACGCCGCCGACATGGAGCGCATCGAAGTTCTCTCGGGCCCGCAAGGCACGCTCTTCGGTGCAAGCTCGCAGGCAGGCGTCGTCCGCCTCATCACCGCCAAGCCCGACCTGTCCGGCTTCGACATGAGCGCCGATACGGGCCTCTCGTTCACCAAGGGTGGCGAAATGAGCTACAAGGGCGAGATCATGGTCAACCTTCCGGTGACCAACACGATCGCGCTGCGCGGCGTTGCCTATTACGATCATCAGGGCGGCTACATCGACAATATCGCTGGTACGCGCGACCTGAGCGAAAGCGCCCGTTTCCGTCCGGCCGGTACGGTCCGTTCGAACGGCGTGCCCGTCAATGCACTTCGCGGCGGCTTCCAGGCAGGCGCCGACCTGTCGAACGTAACCTTCCTCGAAGCCGACAATGCCGCGCTGGTCGAAGACGACTTCAACGACACCAGCTATGCCGGTTTCCGCGCCACCGCGCTGTGGGAAGTCACCCCCGACTGGACCGTGACCGTGGCCCACAGTCGCCAGGAAGTCGAAAGCGACGGCGTATTCTTCGCCGATCCCGAACTCGACGGACTCGACGATCTGGAAATCCAGCGCTTCGAAGAAGACACGCTGGAAGACGAATTCTCGAACACCGCCTGGACCATCGAGGGCCGCCTCGGCATGCTCGACCTGGTCTACACGGGCGCGTTCACAGACCGCACGACCGACCAGCGCGTCGATTACACCGATTACCTCTTCGTCGGTCAGTACCTGCCGTACTACATCTGTGACGGCTCGGTGACGTACCCCGGCGCAGCTGCACCCAGCGGCACCTGCCAGGCACCCAACCTCTACGTCACCTCGTTCAGCGAAACGGAAGTCTTCACCAACGAATTCCGTTTCAGCACTCCGGGCGACAACTGGATCCGCACCACGGGCGGCGTGTTCTTCTCCGATCTCGAGCTGAAAGAACGCAACGACTTCGCCTATCCGGGCAATGTCATCGCACAGCCTTTCGGTGCCTTCGCTCCGAACTTCCCGCAGGCGGGCTATACCTCGATCGACGGCCCGTTCCCGGCAGAGACGATCTTCCGGAACGACATTCGCCGTACCGACGAACAGTTCGGCATCTTCGGTGAAACCAGCATCGACATCATCCCGGACCTGCTCACGATTACCGGCGGCATCCGTTACTACAACATCCGGGTCGACTTCGAAGGAAGCGCCAACGGCAGCTTCTGCAACAGCGGCGCTGCGCAGGACGCGAACGCCTTCGGCACGAATATCAACGACCTGTATGACGGCGATGGCTCATTCACCTTCATCGGTTCGTGCAACTCGGCCCTGCGCCAGACCTTCTCGATCAACGACACCTTTGCCGACATTCGCGCGGCAGGTCTCAGCGTGTCGCAGGCACGCGCGGTGTTCAATGCCGTTCGCGCTCCGGACGAAGCGAAGGCCGAAGGCGTGATCTACAAGGGTACGCTGACCGTCACACCGACGCCGGACCTGCTGTTCTACGCCACCTATTCGGAAGGCTTCCGCCCCGGCCTTCTTAACCGCCCCGGCGGTGCCACCAATGGTGCAGGCTTCGTGGTTCCGTTCGAACTCGATACCGACGAGGTGAAGAATTACGAATTCGGCTGGAAGACCGAGCTGCTAGACGGCCAGATGCGCTTCAATGGTAGCGCGTTCTACGTCGACATCAGTCGCCTCCAGACGACGATCTTCGATCCGTCGATCACGAACCTGTTCTTCTCGGCGAATGCTGCAAATGCGGAAATCCGCGGTGTGGAAGCTGACTTCACCGTGGCGCCGTATTCGATGCCAGGCCTGACCGTCTCGGGTGCCTTCTCGATCCTCGACACCGAGATCACCGAAGTGCTGATCCCGACGACCGATGTGATCGTGGGCAACGAACTTGCATTCGCACCGTCGTTCCAGGGCAATCTGCGCGCCCGGTACGAATGGTCGCTGTCGAACGACTGGGAAGCGTTCATCCAGCCCCAGGTCACGCATTCGGCATCGAAGTTCACCGATGTGATCGAAATCAACAAGCTCGAGCTCGACAGCTATACGGTGTTCGACTTGGCCGCAGGCGTTAAGGGTGAGCAGTGGAGCGTCGAACTGTTCGGCGACAATCTGTTCGACGAACGTGCCCAGATTTCGGGCAACTATGTCAACGACCGACCGCGTATCTCGACCAACCGTCCGCTGACGGTCGGCCTGCGCGTCGGCTTCGACTACTAAGTCAGACACCCTTCTATGGGACCAAGGCGGCGGGAGCGGGCAAAGGCCATCGCTTCCGCCGCTTCTGTTTGTTAGGCGGCAAGTATGACCACCCGCGAAGACACTCTCTCGGCAGCACAAAAGGCCCTGCAGGCTGGCGACTTCGCGCGCGGGCGCAAGCTTGCCGATGACCTGCTCGCCGAAGACAGCAAGGACGGCGAAGCGCTGTACATGGCAGCTGTCGCCGCGCGGTATCTGAAGCAGTATGCCGATGCCGAGCGCTATCTTGCCTCGCTCCACGGTGTCATGCCCGAATATGGCCGCGCGTGGCAGGAAGCCGGGCATCTGGCAAAAGCTTGCGGTCAGAAGGCCAGCGCCATCTCCGCTTTTGCCAGCGCCACGCGGTTCAACCCCGCGCTTGAAGCAAGCTGGCGCGCCATGGCTCCGCTCCTCGCAGAGGCTGGCCGCGTGGCGGAAGCAAAGAATGCCATCGCGCAGGCCGATCGGATCGCAGGCCTTCCGAAAGAACTCGTCGCGGTGACCCACCATTTTCACGAAGGCCGCCTGCTGCGTGCCGAGGAAATCTGCCGCCATTACCTGCGCAGCCATCCGAAGGACGTCGAAGGCATGCGCCTGCTCGCAAAGATCGGCATGCAGTTGGGTGTCCTCGAAGATGCGGAGTTCCTGCTCGACAGCGCCGCCGCGTTCGAGCCGCAGAACATCCAGGTCCGGCTCGACTATATCGACGCGCTACGCCGCCGCCAGAAGTTCGAAAAGGCGCGCGAGGAAGCCGAGGCGCTCTACCGGCAGGATCCCGACAATCCGCTTTTCCAGTCGCACCTAGCGATCGAGAGCATGCAGACGGGCGACTATGACAAGGCCTTCGAACTGTTCGATGCCGTTCTTACCAAGCTGCCGGGCGATCCTGCCACGCTGACCAGCCGCGGCCATGCATTGAAGACGACCGGCAGGCAGGAAGATGCGGTCGAGAGCTATCGCGCAGCCTTCGCTGCCAAGCCCGATCACGGCGATGCCTATTACGCGCTCGCCAATCTCAAGACTTACACCTTCACCGACGACGAGATCGCGGCGATGCGCGAACAGGTCGCTCGCCCCGGCCTCGCCTTCATGGACCGCGTTTACCTCTCCTTTGCCCTTGGCAAGGCATTCGAGGATCGCGGTGAATACGGAGCATCCTTCGCACATTACGAAGAAGGCAATGCTCTCAAACGCGCGCAGACACGCTACAGTGCCGACGCGATGAGCGAGGAACTGGCGAAGCAGGCCGAGTTCTGCACGCCCGAACTGTTCGATACGCACTCAGGCTCGGGCCATTCAGCTCCCGACCCTATCTTTATCCTCGGCCTGCCGCGCGCGGGCTCGACCCTGCTCGAGCAGATCCTTGCCAGCCACAGCCAGATCGACGGGACGCTGGAACTGCCCAATATCCTTGCACTGGCGCACCGGCTGCGCGGCCGGAAAGCGGGCCAATCGCGCTATCCGCAAATCCTCCACGACCTCACCCGCGAACAACTCACGCAATTCGGCGAGAAATTCATCGAGGACACCCGCGTCCACCGTCAGGGCGCACCCTTTTTCATCGACAAGATGCCGAACAATTTCCGGCACATCGGCCTGATCCACATGATCCTGCCCAATGCAAAGATCATCGATGCTCGCCGCGCGCCGATGGATTGCTGTTTTTCCGGCTTCAAACAGCTCTTCGCCGAGGGTCAGGAATTCACCTACGGGCTGGAGGAAGTGGGCCGCTACTATTCCGACTATGTCGCGCTGATGGACCATTGGGACCGCGTGCTGCCGGGCAAGGTCCTGCGTGTTGACCACGAGGACGTGCTCGATGACCTCGAAGGCCAGACCCGCCGGATGCTGGATTATTGCGGCCTGCCCTTCGAGGAAGCCTGTCTCGACTTCCATAAATCCGACCGTGCGGTGCGTACCGCCAGTAGTGAGCAAGTTCGCCGGCCGATCAACCGCAAGGGACAGCATGTGTGGAAGCCGTACGAGCCATGGCTCGACCCGCTGAAGGAAGCTCTCGGCCCGCTCGCTCCGTAGGCCGCACGTCGCATTGTCGAGCCGTCATGGCTTGAAGTGCGCAAAATGAGTGATACGCAGCGCAGAAATGCTGACGTCCGCCTTTCCCGTGCGCGCCATCCTGGCAGCGATCTTCGTCCTCATGGCAGGCAGCGGTTTCCTTTCGACCTTGATTGCCATCCGACTTGAACAGGACGGACAGTCGGCGGCCATCATCGGCCTTGTAGCAACCAGCTACTTCGCGGGCCTCATGATCGGATCGATGCGGGTTGAGCGGCTGATCGCCAATATCGGCCATATTCGTGCATTCGCGGCCTTCGTAACCGTCTATTCGGCTAGCAGCCTTACCTATGCGATCGTCGACTTGCCCGCCGTCTGGGTGGTCCTTCGCCTGATCGACGGTTTTGCCATGGCCGGCGTCTTCGTGTGTCTCGAAAGCTGGCTCAACCAACAGGCGAGCCCGACCAACCGCAGTTCGATCCTCGCAGCTTACATGATCGCGCTCTATTGCGGCCAGGCAGGTGGACAGTTCCTGCTGAACCTCGGCGACAATGCACCCGACCTGCCTTTCATGGTGTCGGCTATCCTCCTGTCGATCGCTCTGCTGCCGATCCTGCTGACGAAGATGCAGCAACCGGTGATCGAGAAGACGGTCCCCTTCTCGTTGAAGAAGCTCTACGCCGCCTCCCCGCTTGGAATCGTCGGCACGCTGGCTACCGGTGCCATGCTCGGCGCATTTTACGCATTGGGTGCAGTTTACGTGCAGCGGATCGGAATGCCGCTTTCGCAGGTCGCCCTTTTCACCTTCTGCGTGATCGCCGGGGGCGTTGTGTTGCAATATCCGCTCGGTATCCTGTCGGACCGGTTCGACCGGCGTCAGGTCGTCAACGGATGCTTCGTGATCGTCGGCGCAATCTGCGCGGTCATCGCGCTGGTACCGATGCCCTCGTTCGGCACGATCATGCTCGGCAGCCTGTTCGGAGGCTTCGCCTTCGCGCTCTACCCGCTGTGCGTCGCCCATTCAAACGACCACCTGTCCGAAGACGAGCGTATCGGCGCGAGCAGCGGGCTCGTCCTGACCTATTCGGTAGGGGCAATGGCCGGCCCGATGATCGGCTCGCTCGGAATGGGGCTTCTGGGACCCGCTGGCCTCTTCGGCGCGATCGGGCTGATGGCCGTGCTCGGCGCAATGTTTGGCCTGTGGCGGACCCTGGCCCGGGCCTCGGTACCTGCAGAAGACCAGCAGGCCTTCCAGAGCCTCCCGCGCACCACGCCGATGGCGGCGGTACTCGAAAGCGAGGAAATGTCAGAATAGAGATGCGAAAAGGCCGGACCG
Organism: Erythrobacter sp.; assembly: GCA_013001165.1. Taxonomy (GTDB): domain Bacteria; phylum Pseudomonadota; class Alphaproteobacteria; order Sphingomonadales; family Sphingomonadaceae; genus Qipengyuania. The sequence continues at coordinate 12,810 of JABDNC010000282.1, read as the reverse complement.
CCTTTCGACGATCCGGCCCCTTGGTAATTCTGCGACCCTGTTATTATTCAGCCATATCTTCGCTGACCGGCTCGGGCGGCGTATCATTGCCGCTCGATGCCGAGCCGCTGCCTTCGCCAGCGATCAAGGCGTTGCCGCTACCGCTGAGGTTTGCTGCCGGAATGGTTGTAAGGCCTTCGCGGCTCTCGACGACCACTTCGCGAACCTGACCGCTACGCGTGACTACGATGTCGCGAACGTTTCCAAGCTGCTCGCCCGAGGGCAGGTTAACCGGCATACCGGGGGCCACTGCAAAGGCACCTTCGCCTTCGGCAGCGCCACTGCCTGCAAGAGCGAGCATACCGTTACCCAGCGAGCCTGCACCCGAGGCTGCGCCGCTGGCCGAACCGGCGGCATTGCCTGCCTGGCCTGCGATATCCGTTGCACGATTGCGTACGGAGCCAGCAACCGGAGTTGCGAGATTGCGGACGGTCGAAACGCCGTCACGGGCACGGCCCACACCGTCGCTTGCTGCACTGCGGACGGCATCGGTGCCGATCAGCTGCGCATTGGCATTGCCCGAGCCCGACGCGCTGCCCGATCCCGAAGCATTGCCGGACGCAGAACCCAGCGGGCTTTCGATCAGTTGACTGGTGGTACCTTCGAGGCCTGCATCGAGCGAACGCGTCACCGAAACTTCGCCAGTATCGCGGTCGACATTCTGGTCGCCATCGGTCGAAGCATTGCCACGTGCGGTGCCACGAGTGATCGTGCTGATCCGGTCGGTCGAACCGCGCATGGTGGTGTCGACGGTCCCCCTGACAGTTCCGGTCACTCCGCCGAGGCCGCCGCCACCACCCAGGAGCTGGGCATGCGCAGGAGCCGAAATCAGGGTGAGAGCCGAAGCTGCGAGAATAAGATGTTTCATGATGGTTTTCCCTTTCATCGTTTGCGGATGCGAAGATCGCTTGGTGCATCCGCTCGAAAGGAAAACGGGCGGGGTTCGCCGCTTAATCCATCATTCTCGAAATTTTTTCTAACGTCCGTCGCAGCGCCCGCAAACGAGGCCACGTCCGAAAACGTCATCGTGGCCTTTCTTGCCGAGGTCTTCCGCCTCGCGGTCGAGTGCCTTTCGCCAATCGCTTCCCTGGCCGATAGCCCGAGCGGCACGTGCCGCGACAAGCGGGGTCGCAAAGGATGTCCCGCGCAGCCTGATGCGCCGGCCCTTGGCATTGCGCCCATAAATGTCGGCGCCCGGTGCGGCATAATCGAGATGGAGCGCGCGCCCCGCCTCGATAAGGGCGCGGCGCTTGCCATCGACAGCGGTAACCGCGACCACACGATCGTAGGACGCTGGATAAGACGGCGGCGACGCGGGCCCATCATTTCCCACTGCAGCCACAATGACGACGCCCTTTCGCTGCGAAGAGGCGATGGCTCGGCCAAGCACCGGATTGCGCGGCCCGACGAGGCTGATCGTCACCACCTTGCTGCCCTGCGCCACCAGCCAGCCGAGGCCTTTTGCGATCGCAAGCGCGTTGCCACCCGCCTTGTCGGTCCCATAGACGTCCGCCACACGGATCGTGCCCGCACCCGCATGCGCGAGAAGCGAAGCCACGGCGCTGCCGTGATTGCTCGGGTAAGGTGCGCCTTTTGCAAAGCCGCGTTGTTCGACAACTTTGACCGTCGAGCCGGGCGCGCCGTCGATCATTCCGACAGGCGCGCTAATCGAATTCGACGCGGCTGCCGAAAAGACGAGGTTCGTCGCACTCACGCTTCCTGACTGGAAGTGCAGCGTATCAGCAGAGACTACAGCATCGGGCAGGATCGCCTCCAGCTGCTTCTGCGCGTCGGCGAGTTTCATCCCATCGGGGACAGAGAGCCTCACAAGCTCAAGATCTAGCCCTTCGACACTTTCGCGTGAGAGTGCGGTAAAGCCACGCTCGCCCGCAGACTCTAGTCCGGCTTGCGAAGCGTCCATGACGAGCAATTCGCCCTTGCGGGCAGGAGCGCCGTTCGCATCGAATTCGATAGAATCCGGATTGCGCCTGACCAGCCGGTCGATCCGGCGCAGACGATCGGTCGCAAGGCGTTGCGCTTCCCGTTCTATTTCGCGCGTGGTTCGATCGAGCGTATCGTCGAGCTGGTCGATGACACCTCCGACTTCGGGAACACCCACTCGCGGCAGGGCGATCTGCGCAGCCAAAGGGCCAGCCACCATCGCCAGCAGCGCGGAGGTGAGGAAAAACATTCGCATTGGTCTGTCGCTACTCCACTAAAACGCATTAAGCATGGATGAAACGCACGCAGTCATCCGTTTAATCCTTTGAAGGCAGAGACACTGGGCACATCGTTCGAAACCGATTTGCTGGCTTTGATGCCCCGGCTGCGACGATTCGCGGTCGGGCTCGCCGGCAATCCGGCCGACGGTGACGATCTTTGCCAGATGACAATCGAGCGAGCGCTCACCAATCGTTCCAAGTGGACGGAGGGGACGCGGCTCGACAGCTGGACCTATCGGATTATGCGTAACATCTGGATTGACGAAGGCCGCAAGGCCACCCGCAGCCGCGAAACATTCGTGGCCGAAGAAGCGGGTGCAGGTGTCGGCGGTGATGGCGCGCAGGAATCGGCGGTAGAGCTCTCCAACGTCGACCGCGCCATGCAGAAACTGCCTGAAGACCAGCGCGAAGCCGTGCTGCTCGTGATGGTCGAAGGCTATGCCTACAAGGAAGCGGCCGAGATCGTCGGCTGTCCCGTCGGCACGCTCAATTCGCGCCTGGTGCGCGGGCGCGACGCATTGATGGGAATGCTGGGAGAAGCACAATGAGCATCACCCGCGAGGAAATCGCCGCCTTTGCCGACGGTCAGCTTCCGCCCGAGCGCGAGGCTGAAGTCGCCGCGGCGGTCGCTAGCGACCCCACGCTCGCAGAGGAAGTTGCGAAGCACCGCGCCCTCAAGGCAATGCTGCAAGGCCATTTCGCGCCAATCGCGGAAGAGCCGGTGCCCGAAAACCTGGCCGCGCTGCTTCGTCCCGAACCGCAATCGGAAGTCGTGGATTTCGCTGCCGCGAGAGAAAAGCGCGAGCAGAAGCGTAAGCTGCCAAGCTGGGGCTGGGTCGCAGGTCCGGCTTTGGCGGCATCGCTCGCCATCGCGATCTTCCTGCCGCGCGGGAACGAGACGACCGACAGCTACGCCGATGCGCAGCTTGCTTCCGTGCTCGAGCAGACACTGGTTGCCGAACAGCTGGCGAGCGCCGACACCCGCATACTGCTGAGTTTCCAGAACGATGACGCCGAGTTCTGCCGCGCCTTCAGCGCCGCCGACGGCGGCGGCATCGCCTGCCGCGACGACAATGGCTGGAAGTTCGAGGCACTTGGCGAAGGCAGTGAAACGGCCGGTACAGAATACCGGATGGCGGGAGCCGGCGACGCCGATATTCTCGCAATCGCACAGGAACTCGCCGAGGGTCCCGCGCTCGATGCCGAAGCCGAAAGGGCAGCACGCGAGGCAGGCTGGCGGTAAGCTCCCGCCGCTTAACAAAAAAAAGGGCCGCAAACCTCATCTCGGGTTTGCGGCCTTTTCCGGTCGCGCCTTGCGGCCGCCAAAAAAGGAAGGACCGGGGGTCGACCGGCCCTTCCTGGGAGATCGGCCTGCTTGGGACATACAGGCCGAGGGACATCCTATTGATTATTCGACGACGATCACCTCGCCATAGCGATAGCCACGCTCGGCCATTTCCTTGATGTAGTGTTCGCGCTCTTCCTTGAGTTCGTGACCATATTCTTCCCAGGCATCGCGAAGGTCCTCGACATCGGATGCCCGGCGCAAGTCGCTGGTCAGCTCCTTTTGCGCCTCGGTAATGTCGATCCGGTAATCGAACCAGAACCGGTTCTCGATCCCGGCGATCGGGCTGGTGATGATCCGCGCTTCCTGATCGCGGGCATAGGCTTCTTCGTGAAGCATCGGGATCGCTGCAGTTGCTGCGGTGGCGAGGCCGAGTGCGAGCATCGGCAGGGCTGCTGTGAATTTCATGTCATTCTCCTTTTGTGGCCGGGCGCCTTTGCGACCGGCTTGCAAGGAGAACGGACCCCGCCGCGGGTTTAATTCACGATGCCGGGAATTTTTTTCGAGGACGTCAGGAAATTGCTCCTACGCAGGAGCATTCGTAGTTCTCGCCATGTTTCTAAAAACCGTCTAGGGGCGCGCAATGCATTTCCTCGATCAGGCCAAGATCTATCTGAAATCCGGCGCGGGTGGTCCCGGCGCGGTCAGTTTCCGGCGCGAAAAATACATTGAGTACGGCGGCCCCGACGGCGGCAATGGCGGCAAGGGTGGCGACATCATCTTCCGCGCCGTGCAGGGGCTCAATACGCTCATCGACTTCCGCTATGCCCAGCATTTCAAAGCGAAGCGCGGCAATCACGGACAGGGCAAGGACAAGACCGGCGCGGGTGCGCCCGACCTGGTCATCGAAGTGCCCGTGGGCACGCAAGTGCTGTCGGAGGACAAGGAAGATGTCCTCGCCGACTTCACCGAGGTCGGACAAGAAGTCGTCTTCCTCGAAGGCGGCATGGGTGGCCGCGGCAACGCCAGCTACAAATCCAGCACGAACCGCGCACCGCGCCAGCACCAGCCGGGCATGCCGGGCGAGGAAATGTGGGTCTGGCTGCGCCTGAAGCTGCTGGCCGATGTCGGACTGCTTGGCCTGCCCAATGCCGGTAAGAGCACCTTCATCAACCAAGTCACCAACGCCAATGCGAAGGTGGGGCATTATGCCTTCACCACGCTGGTGCCGAAGCTGGGCGTGGTGCGCCACAAGGCGCGCGAATTCGTGATCGCCGACATTCCCGGCCTGATTGCGGGCGCTGCGGAAGGCGCAGGGATCGGCGACCGCTTTCTCGGCCATATCGAGCGCTGCCGCGTCCTGATTCACCTGATCGATATCGCCGGCGAGGATCCGGCGGACGCCTATCGCACGGTGAATGCGGAGCTCGAGGCCTACGGGGCGGGTCTGACCGACAAGCCGCAGCTGGTCGCGCTCAACAAGCTCGACCTGGCAGACGAGGAACTTGGTGAAGCCTTCGCCAAGGAACTGCTCGAAGCGGGAGCGGACAAGGTCTTCTCGATCTCGGGCGCGACCGGCGAGGGCATTGAGGAACTGCTCGACGCAGTGCTCGGCTATCTGCCCGACCGCACATCGACCGAAACCAAAGCCGCCGAAGTAGAAAGCACCGAGGAAGACGGCACGGGCGAGTGGTCGCCCATCTGACGCCCATGGCGATCACGACGCTTTCAGGACTGGGTGAGGCAAACAGGCTCGTCGTGAAGGTCGGCTCGGCCCTGTTGATCGAGCAGGGCAAAGCCCGCGCCAACTGGCTGGCCACACTGGCTCTGGAACTTGCCGCCCTCAGGAAGCGCGGGACCGCGGTCATCGTGGTCTCTTCGGGTGCCATCGCGCTGGGTGCTGCAAAGCTTCGCCTACCAAAGGGAGGGCGCGGCAGTCTTGCCGACGCGCAGGCGGCCGCATCGGTCGGACAGGTCGAATTGGCGAGGCTGTGGTCGGATGCCTTCGAAACGCACGGGCTCGTCGCCGCCCAGATGCTGGTCACGATCGACGACCTCGAGGACCGCCGCCGCTATCTCAATGCCTCGGCTACGCTCGAGCGCCTGCTCGACGCAGGAGCGATCCCCGTGGTCAACGAGAACGACAGCGTCGCGACCGAAGAAATCCGCTTCGGCGACAACGACCGCCTCGCCGCCCGCGTGGCGCAGGCCGCGCAGGCACAGGGCGTGTTACTGCTGTCCGATGTCGACGGTCTCTATACTCGCGATCCGGCGCAGGACGGCGCCGAGCTGATCGAAACGGTCGAGGGTGTGACGCCCGAGATCATTGCCATGGCGACAGGCGGTTCCACATCGGGGCTAGGCTCCGGAGGCATGCTGGCCAAGCTGCAGGCCGCCCGCATTGCCGAGCGTGCGGGAATTGCACTCGCCATCATCAACGGAACCCGTGACGCGCCCATTTCGCGAGCGCTCGATGCCGGTCGCGGCACGCTATTCCTGCCACAAGGCGACGAAAGCGCGCGCAAGGCCTGGCTTTCGGGCAGGCTTGCTCCTTCCGGGGTGCTGACGGTCGATGCAGGCTGCACCGAGGCGCTCGCCAACGGAGCCAGCCTACTGGCAGCAGGCCTGACCGAGATCGAAGGTGATTTCCGCCGCGGCGATCTCGTCGCCATCCACGGCGCAAAGGGCGAGCGCCTTGGCCAGGGCCTGGTCGAGTATACCAGCGAAGAATGCCGTGCGATCCTCGGATTGCGCGAGGACGAGCAGGCGGAAAAGCTCGGCTATGCGCCCCGCGCTGCAGTGGTTCACCGCGATCACATGGTGCGTGCATGACCGTCGCGCTGACAGGAGCCACGGGATTCGTCGGGCAGGCCGTTCTTGACGCGGCCGCGAGGAAAGGCATCGCCGTCCGCGCGCTTACCCGCCGGACGCAAGCCCCTCGCGATGGCGTCATCTGGGTCGAGGGCAGCCTCTCGGATCCGAAATCCCTCGCAGCGCTTTGCGAAGGTGCGGACTGCGTGGTGCATGTCGCGGGGCTTACGAACACGCCCGACCCGGCGGAATTCGAAGAGGCCAATGTCATCGGCACGCGCAGGTTGCTGCATGCGGCAAAGTCGCAAGGCGCCGAGCGCTTCGTCTTCACCAGTTCGCTGTCTGCGCGCGAGCCTTCGCTGTCGCTCTACGGCGCGTCCAAGGCCAATGCGGAGGCCTTCGTCGAGACGAGCGGGCTTGATTTCACCATCGTGCGCCCGCCCGCGGTCTACGGCCCGCGTGACAAGGACATGTTCGAACTGTTCCGGTCCGCGAAGTTCGGCGTGGTGCCGGTTCCGCCAAAGGGCAGGACCTCGATAATCCATGTCGACGACCTTGCCGAATGCCTGTTGGCGCTTTCACCTTCCGGAACTGCACCGGGAGCGACGCTCGAACCCGATGACGGTCAGCATCGCGGCTACGAACACGGCGAGCTCGCTCGCCTGATCGGCCGGGCGATGGGAAAAAGGGTCCTGGCCCCTCACCTGCCCGCTGCACTGCTCCGCATGGGTGCGAAAGCCGACCGCCTTCTGCGCGGCGACGAAGCCAAACTCACTCACGACCGCGTCGGCTACATGGTCCATGACGACTGGGTCTGCCGCCCCGATCGCGCAGTACCCGAGGGCATCTGGAGCCCGCGCATTCCGGGCGAGGAAGGCCTCGCGGCAACAGCGGATTGGTACAAGCGCGAGGGCTGGCTCTGACAGGTGATTGTCGCCCGCTGCCAAGCGGTTTAGACAAACTTGCATGACCACCCAGCCTGCCCCGCCGATAGCCGGCGACTATGCTCCCTGGTTCCATGCGAAAGCCCTTTCGGGATCGGATCGCTATGCCTTCCACTCGGTCGGCGGGCGGCACGTGCTGATGCTTTTCTTCGGCACCGCCAGCCAGCCGGGGGCAAAGGCGGCGCTGGAGGTGGTAACGAGGCATCGCGCCGTCTTCGATGACGAGCATGCGGTGTTCTTCGGGGTCACTGTCGACCCCACCGATGTCGCGCAGGACAGGATCGCCCAGGACCTTCCCGGGATTCGTTATTTCCTCGACTACGACCGTGCCGTCAGCCGCCAGTTTGGCGCGGCCAAGGACGCCAATCGCTATGAGCCTTTCTGGGTGCTGCTCGATCGTGAACTGCGGGTCATCCAGCGCTACCGGATCGAGGCGGGCGAAGCGGCAATAATGGAGATGAAGAGCCGGACTGCGAGCGTCACCGACGCGGTCGCTCCGGTGTTGACGGTGCCCGACGTATTCGATGCGGAAACCTGCCGGATGCTGATCGACCTGTATGAAAATGACGGCGGGACCGCCTCGGGTTTCATGCGCGACGTGAACGGCAAGACGACACACATTCTCGACGATAGCTTCAAACGACGGCGCGACACCTCGATCGAGGACCCGAAGCTCATCCAGATGCTGTCCCAGCGCATCGCCCGCCGCGTTGCCCCGGCGATCGAGCGCGCGACCCACTTCAAGGCAACTCGCATCGAGCGGCATATCGTCGCGTGCTACGAGGCAGGAAAGGGTCATTTCCGCCCGCACCGCGACAACACTACCTTCGGAACGGCGCATCGCCGCTTTGCCGTCACGATTAATCTCAATGCCGAAGAGTATGAGGGAGGAGACCTGCGCTTCCCCGAATTCGGCGGACGCACCTATCGCGCCCCTACCGGCGGTGCGGTCGTGTTCTCCTGCTCCCTGCTCCACGAAGCGCTCCCGGTGACCAAGGGCAAGCGCTACGCCTTCCTGCCTTTCCTCTATGACGAGGAAGCCAAGGCCATCCGCGACGCCAACCTTGACAAGCTGGCAGCCGAAGCAGGCCAGGCCGTCAAGCAGGAAGGCACCTCCTGACCGCCACTCGTTGCGTTCTTCCGCACAATGCCTAGTGTCCGGCTCACTGGTCGCGAATCGCAAGCGGGAAACCCCGCACATTACTCATGGGTCGCATCAGGAGAATACCATGAGGAAACTGTTTCTTGCCGTTAGCGCACTGGCCCTGGCAGGCTGTTCACAGGCCGAAGACGCCGACACGATGGAAGCGGAAGAAGAGGTCGCCGTAGCCGAAGAGGCCGGTCCGACCGCCGCAGACGGTATGCCGTCGCCGGGCATGTACAAAGTCACCGATGGCGAGGGTGTCGTTTACATGGAAGAGGTCAAGGCCGACGGAACCTATGTTACCACCAAGGACGGCGAACTTTACCAGACCGGTCGCTGGGAACAGCCGTCGCCGGACCAGTACTGCTCGGCTGTCGACGAGGCATATATCAACGATGAAAACGACGGCACGATGAAGTGCAACTCCGAGCAGATCGGTGAGGACGGCGTCTGGACTTCGGTCAACGACAAGGGTGAGACCGCGACGGTCGAACGCGTCGAAGGCTGAATTCGCACCGCAGAAGGAAGGCACCGTCGGCATGGCGCCACGGTGCCTTTCTCGTTTCTAGAGAAAGGGTTCCTCGCCCGGTTTGTGAATGCCGCACTCCACTTTATCCCAGCCGGCCCAGCGTCCCGCACGGGGATCTTCGCCCGGCTTCACCGCGCGAGTGCATGGGGAGCAACCGATCGACGCAAAACCGCGTTCGATCAGCGGGTGGCGCGGCAAATCGTGTTCCTCGAAATAGGCAGCGATCCGGTCCGCATCCCAGTCGATCAACGGATTGATCTTGAGCCGTCCCTGCGCATCCGACGTATCGAGTTCAAAGCGCGGAAGCGTTGCTCGCGTAGTGGATTGGAACGCTTTGCGACCGGTAAAGCTCGCGTCATAGCGGGCGAGCGCCTTTTCCAGCGGCCGCACCTTGCGCAGGTCGCAGCAACCGTCAGGATCGTATGACCAGCGCAGGCCAGTTTCGTCACGCTTCGCCAGATCGTCCAGATCGGGATAGAGATTGACGAGGTTGAGGCCGAGACGCTCGGTCAAAAGGTCGCGATAGGCGAGCGTGTCGGGGAAATGCTTGCCGGTTTCGAGGAAGAGCACCGGTACCGACTGATCGATCTGCGAAACCAGATGGAGAAGCGCAGCGCTTTCAGCACCGAAGCTAGAAACCATCGCGATATCGCCCGCAAGGTTTCCCTCGAGGACAGCGCGCAGCCATTCCTCGGTATCGCTTCCACGGAACATGCGGTTCAGCCGGATGGCGTCATGCTCCGTGAAGCGCGGCCCGGTATCGAGCCGGTCGATGGCGCGCGCGTCGTTCACGCGTGCCTCTTGCTCCAGATCGGCGTGCGCTTGTCGGCTGCCGACTGATAGACCTCGGGCCAGCGCGAGAGCGCAGTCTCGAGATCGTCTTCGTTCAACGGAGCGTCGGGATCGAAGGCATCGAAGCCGCAACGGCGCATATAGGCGACCTGGTCGACGAGAACGTCGCCAACTGCGCGCAATTCACCCTGGTAGCCAGCTTCGCGCAGGATCTGTGCCGAGGAATATCCCCGACCGTCGCCGAAAGCGGGGAAATTCACCTCGACCAGCGACAGGCGGTCGAGGTGCGGAAGCAGTTCGCGCGCATCGTCACCCGGCTCGACGCGCACGGCACTGGCCGAAGACTGGTCGAGGAAGGAATCTACCGTGACTGCCGCATGATCGACAGGTTCGTCGTCGCGATAGCGAATGAGCGTGTCGTTTTCGGACGAAAGATTATCCATAAAGTGCCTCTTTGAACGGGGCCATGCCGATGCGGCGGTAGGTATCGAGGAAGCGTTCGCCTTCTTCGCGTTCGCGCAGGTAGACGTCGGCAGCCGTTTCGACCGCATCGACGATGCCGGCCTCGTCAAAGCCGGGACCGGTGATCTTGGCGAGGCTCACATCTTCCGCCTCGCTGCCGCCGAGCAGCAACTGGTAGTTCTCGACGCCCTTCTTATCGACGCCGAGAATGCCGATGTGGCCGGCATGGTGATGGCCGCAGGCGTTGATGCAGCCCGAAATCTTGAGCTTCAGCTTGCCCAAGGCCTCGGTCTTGCCACTGGCGGCGAACCGTTCGGAAATCTTCTGGGCAACCGGGATCGAACGCGCATTGGCAAGGCTGCAATAGTCGAGACCGGGGCAGGCGATGATGTCCTCGATAGTGTCGAGGTTCGGGCTGCCCAGCCCTGCCTCTTCCAGCGCGGTCCACAAGGCATGCAGGTCTGCGAGGCGGACATGCGGCAGGACGATGTTCTGCGTGTGCATCACACGCATCTCGTCGAAGCTGTAATCCTTCGCCAGATCGGCCATGAGCCGCATTTGCTCCGACGTGGCATCGCCGGGAATTCCGCCGACCGGCTTCAGGCTGATGACCGCCGAAACATAGCCGGCAGCCTTGTGCGCGTGGGTGTTGCGAGCGACCCACAGGGCGAAATCGGGATCGGAACGGTCGATATCCGCGCTCGCGTCTTCCTCGAACAGCGGATCTTCGAAGAAGGTCCGGATACGCTCGAGTTCGGCATAGGGCGGCTCGATGCCCTGCGAGAGCATGTGCTCGAATTCGGCATCGACCTGCCGCGTGTATTCCTCCGCACCCATTTCATGGACGAGGATCTTGATGCGCGCCTTGTACTTGTTGTCGCGGCGTCCGTGACGATTGTAGACGCGCAGGCAGGCCTCGGCATAAGTCACCAGCCGGTCGAGCGGTACGAATTCCTTGATGCAGGGCGCGATCATCGGGGTTCGGCCCATGCCGCCACCGACATAGAATGCAGCGCCCAGCTCGCCCGCATCGTTCCTCACGATCTGGATGCCGATATCGTGAAGCCGCATGGCCGCACGGTCGGTATCGCTCGCAATCACCGCGATCTTGAACTTGCGCGGAAGGTAGCTGAATTCGGGATGGAAGCTCGACCACTGGCGGAGCAGTTCCGCATAGGGACGCGGGTCGACAAGCTCGTCGGCTGCGGCACCTGCGAAATGGTCAGAAGAGATATTGCGAATGCAATTCCCGCTGGTCTGAATGGCATGCATCTCGACCTCGGCGAGATCGGCGAGGATATCGCCCGCATCTTCCAGCTTGATCCAGTTGTACTGGATGTTCTGGCGCGTCGTGAAATGCCCGTATCCGCGGTCGTACTTGTCCGCGATGTCCGCCAGCGCATGCATCTGGCGGCTGTTGAGCGTGCCATAGGGAATGGCGACGCGCAGCATGTAGGCGTGGAGCTGCAGGTAGAGACCGTTCATCAGCCGCAGCGGCTTGAACTGGTCCTCGGTCAGCTTTCCTTCGAGGCGGCGCTGCGCCTGATCGCGGAATTCCGCCACGCGCGCATCGACCATCGCCTGGTCGTATTGGTCGTAAAGATACATCAGATTACCCAGGTGCCGATATCGGGATCGGTCGGTTTGAGGGTGAGATCTGGGCGCACGGTCGGGCCGAGGGCACGGATACGGTCCTTGATGTGCGAGGGCCGAGGGCGACCTTCGTGCATCTCCGCATCAATCGCATAGGGCGCGTTGACGCGGCGCGATGCCTCTTCGCGGCGAGCGATCTCGTCTTCGGACCCCGCCACGTCCACGGCATCCTCGACGTGAAGCGACCAGTCCGACCCGGTCCACCAGGTCACGCTGCCGCTCTTCAGATCGTTTCCGGTAAGAATTCTCATGCTGCCGCCTCCTTGGCGAGCTGTGCCAACGCTGCGTTGCGCGCGGTAACCTCGCCGATCACGATCAGCGCGGGGCTGACGACCCGCTCGTGCTCGACCAACTCGGGCAGGCCCGCGAGAGGTCCGCGAAGGACACGCATTTCGGGCCGAGCACCGTTCTCGATGACCGCGACCGGCATTTCGGGGGCGAGACCGTCGGCCATCAGCTTTTCGGCGATCTGCGGCGCGGTCTTCACGCCCATGTAGATCACGAGCGTACGACCCTTGCCCGCGAGGCCGGCCCAGTCCTGATCGGACAGGCCCTTGCATTGGCCGGCAACAAAGCTGACGATCGAGGAAGCATCGCGATGGGTCAGCGCAATCTGCGCAGCCGCGGCCGCACCATTGGCTGCGCTGATGCCGGGAACGACCTCGACCTTCACGCCCGCAGCAACGGCAACTTCAGCTTCTTCTCCGCCGCGTCCGAAAATAAAGGGGTCGCCGCCTTTCAGCCGGACAACGTCCCGTCCCGTGCGCGCATAGGCCACCAAGAGAGTGCAGATATCTTCCTGCGGCATGGTGTGCTTCGAACGGCGCTTGGCGACGGAAATCAGTTCCGCCTTTGGATTGGCGAGTTCGAGGATCGATGGATCGACGAGACCGTCATGCACGATCACGCGCGCATTAGATATCAGCCGC
>JABDNC010000272.1 GCA_013001165.1 Erythrobacter sp. | reverse complement strand
GAGCGCGTTGGTGTTGATGGCGAAATCCTGACATCGCTCGACGAGGAAGCTGCGCGGCGCGATTTCGAGGCGCTTCGGGGCGAGGGCTTCGATGCAATTGCCATCGTGCTGATGCATGGCTGGAAGTATCGCGATCACGAAGAGCGGCTGGCCGCAATCGCCCGCGAGATCGGCTTTGCACAGGTCAGCGTGAGCCACGAGGTCGCGCCACTCATCAAACTCGTCCCGCGCGGCGACACGACCGTGGTCGACGCCTATCTCTCGCCGGTATTGCGGCGCTACACCGACACGCTCAGCGCCGCGCTGCCCGATGCCGACCGCCTGCGGTTCATGCAGTCGAACGGCGGGCTGGCAGAGGTCGGCGCGTTCTGCGGCAAGGATGCGATCCTCTCGGGCCCGGCAGGCGGCGTGGTCGGCATGGTCGCCGCCTCCGAGCCGCTCGGGCATCACAAGCTCATCGGCTTCGACATGGGCGGGACCAGCACCGATGTCGCGCATTACGCAGGCGAATATGAGCTGACCGGCGACAGCGTAGTCGCAGGCGTGCGCGTGGCCGCACCGATGATGCAGATCCACACGGTGGCGGCAGGTGGCGGTTCGATCTGCAGCTTTGATGGTGCCCGTTTCCGCGTCGGCCCCGAAAGCGCGCGCGCCGATCCGGGACCTGCCTGCTATCGCAAGGGTGGTCCGCTGAGCGTGACCGACTGCAACCTGTTCCTCGGGCGCATCGATCCGGCCTTCTTTCCAGCCGTTTTCGGCCCGAATGGCGACCAGCCTCTCGATCCGCAGGCCTCGCGGCTGCGCTTGGAGGAGGTCGCCGCATTGCTCCCCGAACCGAAGTCGCTGGAGGGCATTGCGGAAGGCTTCCTCGCCATCGCGGTCGACAACATGGCCAATGCGATCCGCAAGATCAGCGTGGCGCGCGGGCATGACGTGACCACCTATGCGCTTGCCTGTTTCGGCGGGGCCGGCGGACAACACGCCTGCAAGGTGGCCGACGAGCTCGGGATCGAGACCGTGCTCGTGCATCCGCTCGCGGGCATTCTCTCGGCCTATGGCATCGGCCTCGCGCCGGTGAAGGCAATCCGCGAAGTGAGCCTGGTGAAACCGCTAGCCCATGACTTAATGGCGCCGCTCGCCGAACTGGAGGAAGAAGCGCGCAAGGCGCTGACCGGGCAGGGAATTTCCGACGAGGCGATCCAGCTCGAAAGCCGCGCAAGGCTGCGTTTCAAGGGCAGCGATTCCATGCTCACCGTCGATGTCGCGGATCCGGCGGACATGGACGAGGCCTTCCGCCTGCTTCACCGCCAGCGGTTCGGCTACTCGGATGCCGAGGCTCCGATCGTGGTCGAGGCACTGAGCGTCGAGGCGAGCGGCATCTCCGGCGGCCTCGGCACGGCGCAGGCCGATCCGGTAGCGACCTCGGGCGAAGCGTCCGGAGCGTGGCGCACGCTCGCCCGCGCCGACATGGGCGAGGGCGAGGAAGTTTCCGGCCCGGCACTGATCGTCGATCCGGGGTCGACGACGGTGGTGGAGGAAGGCTGGCAGGCCAAGCTCGCGGAAGAAGGGACACTAGTCCTGACCCGCGTCGAGGAATTGCAGCGCGATCGTGCCGTGGGCACCGAGGTCGATCCCGTACGGCTCGAGATCTTCAACAATCTGTTCATGGCAATTGCCGAAGAAATGGGCGTGGTGCTCCAGTCCACCGCAACCTCCGTCAATATCAAGGAGCGCCTCGATTTCTCTTGCGCGCTGTTCGACAAGTCCGGCGCGCTGATTGCCAATGCCCCGCATATCCCGGTCCACCTCGGCAGCATGGGCGACAGCATCGCGCGGGTGATCGAGGAGCGCGGCGAAGGGCGCGACGGGCGCGGGTTCAAGCGCGGCGATGCTTATGTCCTCAACGATCCCTATCGCGGCGGCACCCACCTGCCCGACATCACCGTGATCGTACCGGTATTCTACGGCGAAGAGGGCGACGAGCCGGACGCCTTCGTCGCCGCGCGCGGGCACCATGCGGATATCGGCGGCATCGCCCCCGGCTCGATGCCGCCCGAAAGCGCGACGATCGAGGAAGAGGGCGTCATGATCGACAATCTCCTGATGGTCGACGAGGGGCATTTCCGCGAAGCCGCCGTGCGCAAAGTGTTAGCCAGCGCCAGGTTTCCCGCACGCAATCCAGACCGCAACCTCTCCGATCTGCGCGCTCAACTCGCTGCGTGCACACGCGGTGCCGAATTGCTGCAGGGCGCGGCTCGCGACCAGGTGGCGGTGGTGGTCGCAGCCTACATGGATCACGTGCTCGCCAATGCCGAGGAAAGCGTCCGCCGGCTTCTTGACCGGCTCGAGGACGGCAGCTTTTCCTATGAGATGGACAATGGCGCAGTCGTTAAGGTCGCCATCCGGATCGACGCCGTGAGCCGCTCCGCCATTTTTGATTTCACCGGGACCAGTGACCAACTGGCCGACAACTTCAACGCGCCGCGCTCGATCACCCGCGCCGCGGCACTTTATGTCCTGCGCACGCTGATCGACGACCAGATCCCGATGAACGACGGGTGCCTGCGACCTGTCGAACTGGTCGTGCCCGAAGGCTCGATGCTCAACCCGAAGCCGGGCGCGGCCGTGGTCGCGGGCAATGTCGAGACAAGCCAGGTCGTTACCGATGCGCTGTTCGCTGCCACCGGCAGGCTCGCGCCGAGCCAGGGGACGATGAACAACTTCACCTTCGGCAATGAGGCGCACCAGTACTACGAGACGATCTGCGGGGGCTCGGGCGCGGGGCCCGATCATGACGGGACCAGCGCGGTGCAGACCCACATGACGAATAGCCGCCTGACCGATCCCGAAATCCTCGAAACGCGCCTGCCGGTGCGGCTCGAAAGCTTCGCCATCCGCCGCGGCTCAGGCGGAACAGGCGCGCATCGCGGTGGCGACGGGGTCGAACGGCGTGTCACCTTCCTCGAGGAGATGCGTGCAAACATGCTCGCCAACCGCCGCAAAGTGGCGCCGCATGGGATCAACGGCGGCGGTAATGCGCTGCCGGGTCGCAACTGGGTCGAGCGGGCTGATGGCACTATCGAAGATTTCGGGGCGACCGGGCACAAGGACATGATGCCCGGCGACACATTCGTCATCCTGACGCCCGGCGGAGGCGGCTTCGGGGAGGAAAGAGAATGAATTACTGGCCCTTGCTGGGCATCGCGCTGGTCGTGATCGGCTTTGCGCTGCGCTTCAATCCGCTGCTGGTCGTAGTCGGCGCGGCACTTGCGACGGGGCTTCTGGCGGGGCTCGATTTCGTCGCCGTGGTCGAGGCGCTAGGCAAGGCGTTCAACGACAACCGCTATATCTCGGTGACGTGGATCATCCTGCCGGTGATCGGCCTGCTCGAGCGATATGGCCTGCAGCAGCGCGCGCGTGCGGTGATCGAGAACCTGCGCGGGGCGACAATGGGCAAACTGCTGACAGTCTACCTGCTGTTCCGCCAAATCACGGCAGCCATCGGCATGAAGGACATCGGCGGCCACCCGCAAGCCGTCCGTCCGCTCGTCGCCCCGATGGCCGAGGCTGCGGCGGAGAAATCGTACGGCAAGCTGGCCGAGGATGACCGGCAGAAAGTGCTCGCCATGTCGGCGGCGACCGACAATGTCGGGCTGTTCTTCGGCGAGGATATATTCTTCGCCATCGCATCGATCCTGCTGATCCAGGGCGTGTTCGAAAGCTACGGCTATCCGCTCACCCCGCTGCAGCTCTCGGTCTGGGCGATCCCGACCGCGATTTGCGCCTTCATCATCCACAGCTGGCGCATCCGCGCGCTTGACCGGAAGATCGGGCGGGCCCCGGCGGAGGCAGGCGCATGATCACCTACGAATGGCTCTATGTCCTTGCGGGCGTGTTTTTCGCGATCTGGTCGCTGCTCAGCCTGCGCGACGGGCGCTGGGGCAATGCGGCCTTCTGGGGGTTGCTCGCGGCGAGCTTCTTCTTCGGCAGCCACCTTTCCGATTTCGCCAACGGCGTGCTGGTCCTCGCCATGGTCGCGATTGCGGGAACGGGCGCGCTGA
This sequence comes from Erythrobacter sp., assembly GCA_013001165.1. GTDB lineage: Bacteria > Pseudomonadota > Alphaproteobacteria > Sphingomonadales > Sphingomonadaceae > Qipengyuania. Next base: position 127 of record JABDNC010000272.1, on the reverse strand, counting down.
AGCGCAGCGATCCGGAAACGACCAGCATCGAGGAGCGCCGCGACTATTCGAAGGCGCTCGGCAACAAGCTGTTCGTGCCCGCGCTGATCGGCCCCATAACTGCGGTCGCGGGCACGCTGCTCTACAA
>JABDNC010000245.1 GCA_013001165.1 Erythrobacter sp. | reverse complement strand
GACGGCGGTCGTCATTGCCACCGAGCCATTCCCAGTCGTCGCGATAGCGCCCGTCGCCCATGACCGCGAAGACCGGCTCGATGCCGTGCTCGCGGCAGAGCAGGAAGTCGTCCTCGCCATGGTCGGGCGACATATGGACGAGACCCGTACCGCTGTCGGTCGTGACGAAATCGCCTGCGAGTAGCGGGCGCGGCTTGGCGTAGAACCAGCCAAGGTGATGCATCGGGTGACGAGCGACGGTTCCGGCTAAGTCGGAGCCTTTGATGAGCTTGCCTTCACGACCCTCGGGACCATGATCGTCATGGATCGGCGGGTTGTCGAGGCGCGAGAACCAGCTCTCGACCAATTCGTCGGCGACAAGCAGCTTCCAGCCGCCGACATTGAAGAGGCGGTACTCAACCTCCGGTCCATAGGCCAAAGCCTGGTTGACCGGGATCGTCCACGGCGTGGTGGTCCAGATCACCGCATGCGCGCCGACCAGTTCCTCAATCGGCGATTCCACGATCTCGAAGGCCACGTCGATCTGCGTCGAGGTGATGTCTTCGTATTCGACCTCTGCCTCGGCCAGCGCGGTTTCCTCGACCGGCGACCACATCACCGGCTTCGACCCGCGATAGAGGTTGCCGGCTTCGGCGAACTTCATCAGCTCGGCAACGATGGTCGCCTCGCTCTCGAACTGCATGGTGAGATACGGATTGTCGAAATCCGCCATCAGGCCCAAGCGCTTCAGCTGTTCGCGCTGAACGTCGACCCACTTCTGCGCATAGGCGCGGCATTCGGCGCGGAATTCGCTCGCCGGGATCGCGTTCTTGTCGCGCTTTTTCTTGCGGAACTGTTCTTCGACCTTCCACTCGATCGGCAGGCCGTGGCAGTCCCAGCCGGGTACGAAGGGCGCGTCCTTGCCGAGCAGCGTCTGCGAACGCACCACCATGTCTTTGAGGATGCGGTTCAGCGCATGGCCGATATGCATGTCGCCATTGGCGTAAGGCGGGCCGTCATGGAGGATGAACTTCTCGCGGCCTTCACGGCTTTCGCGCAGCTGCTGGTAGAGGTTTTCTTCCTGCCAGCGCGCAAGGATCTTCGGCTCCTTCTGGGGGAGGCCGGCCTTCATGGGAAAATCGGTCTTGGGAAGGAAGACCGTGTCTCGATAATCGCGCTGTTCAGTCATTGCCGCGCGCGCTTAGAAGATGGCGCGCATCACCGCAATCTTTCTCCATCTGCTCGATCAAATCATCGAGGCTGTCGAACTTCGCCTCGCCGCGCAGGAAGTGATGGAAGGCCACTTCGATCTCCTGGCCGTAGAGGTCGCCGGAAAAATCGAAGAAATAGGGCTCGAGCAGTTCCTTGGGCGGTTCGAACTGCGGGCGCACGCCGATATTGGCCGCGCCGTTGAGCTCCTGCCCGGTCGAAAGGATGCGGCCGGTCACGGCGTAAATGCCGTATTTCGGGCGCAGGTAATGCTCGATCGAGAGGTTGGCCGTGGGATAGCCGATCTCGCGCCCGCGCTTGTCGCCGTGCTGGACCACGCCGCGAATCGCGAAGGGGCGGGTGAGCAGGCGCGCGGCTTCCTGCGGGTCGCCCTCGCGCAAGGCTTCGCGCACTCGGCTGGAGGATACGGGCGCGCCGCCATCCATCACCGGTTCGACCGCGCGCGCCTCGATGCCGACTTCCTTGCCTTGCTGGACCAGCTTTTCGAAATTCCCGCCGCGTGCCTTGCCAAAGGTGAAGTCGCCCCCGGTGACGACGCCTTTCGCGCCGAGCTTTTCCGCCAGCAGCACACGAACGAAATCCTCTGCCGTAGTGCCTGCAAGTTCGCCGTCGAAGTGGAACACGAGCATCGCGGTAGCTCCGGCCGCGAGATAGAGTTCCCGCCGCTGTTCGAGCGTGGTCAGGCGGAACGGTTCGGCATCTGGCTTGAAAAAGCGCACCGGATGCGGATCGAAAGTCGCGATGATCGAGGGACGTCCCTCCGCGCGCGCCCAGTCGATCGCCTCTTGCGCCACTGCCTGGTGACCAAGGTGGAAGCCGTCGAAATTGCCCAGCGCGATGATCGCACCCCGCAGGCTTTCGGGCAGCGGTTCGCGGTGGTCGAGAAACCTCATTCGTCAGGCTCGCCGACACGGGTGTAGGTCAGGAAGGAATAGGCAGGCCGCCCGTCATTCGCCTCGTGGTCTTCACGCCCTGCGACCTCCCATTCGGGGCCGAGCGGGGGCATGAACACATCGCCCTCGAACTCCTCGTGAATCTCGGTCAGCTCGATCTTTTCGGCGAGAGGCATGAATACGTCGAAGATCGCAGCTCCGCCAATGACTGCGATATCACCTTCGCCCGCTTTCGCGATTGCCTCGTCCACCGAGCGTACGACTTCCGCACCGGTCGAATCCCAGCGCTCCTTGCGGGTCAGCACGATATGGCGACGTCCGGGCAGCAGGCCGGGCAGGCTCTCGAAGGTCTTACGGCCCATGATCATGGGCTTGTCCATCGTCAGCGCCTTGAAGCGCTTGAGGTCGGCGGGCAGGTGCCAGGGCAGCTGGCCGTTCTTGCCGATCGCGCCATTGGCGGCGCGCGCATAGATCAGGAACAGGCTCATCCGCGCGTGTCGAGCATCAGGCGGGTGACGTGGCCCATCTTGCGCCCTTCGCTCGCCTCGGCCTTGCCATAGTCGTGGAGGTGCGCCGCATTGTCCTTGAGGAAGGCCTGCGCACCGTCGATCTCGCCTCCGATGATGTTGCGCATTTCGACCGAGCTCGCCGTGGTGCGCGTGTCGCCCAGCGGTAGGCCGGCAACCGCACGGATGTGGTTCTCGAACTGGCTCGTGTCGGCGCCCTCGATCGTCCAGTGGCCCGAGTTGTGCACGCGCGGCGCCATCTCGTTGAAGATCGGCCCTTCGTGCGTGGCGAAGAATTCGAGCGTGAGCACGCCGACATAGTTGAGCGCGTCGGCCGCCTTGCGGGCAAGCTCTCGCGCCGGGGCGACCTGGTCTGCAACCTTGTCGCCTGCAGGATAGTGCGACGCGGCAAGGATGCCGCCTTCGTGCACGTTGCGGGTCGAATCCCAGAAACGGATCTCGCCGTCCTGTCCTCGCACGAGGATGACCGAGAATTCGGCCTCGAACTCGACGAAGCCTTCGTAGACGCAAGGGACATCGGGAATGCGCAGGGCATCCGCATCGCGCGCCGATCCCATGCGCCACTGGCCCTTGCCGTCATATCCGTCGCGGCGGGTCTTGAGGATACCGGGGGCACCCATGCGGTCCACTGCGGCGATGAGGTCTAGGCTCGAATCAACCTTGGTATAGGCAGCGGGTCGCCCGCCAAGGCCTTCGATGAAGCGCTTCTCGGTCAGCCGGTCCTGCGCCGTTTCTAGCGCGAGCGGGCCGGGAAATATCTTTTCTGCGGGAATGGCGCGCGCGGTGTCGACGGGGACATTCTCGAATTCCCATGTCACTACGTCGCAACGCTCCGCGAAGGGGGCGAGGGCCTCCCTATCGTCCCAAGCGGCGGTGATGAAATCGCCGCTGACCGAGCCGCTCACGTTGTCGCCTTCGGGAGCATAGCCGATGGTATGATAGCCAAGTTGGGCTGCGCTCATGGCCATCATCCGCCCGAGCTGGCCTCCGCCGAGGATGCCGATCGTCGCGCCGCGCTTGAGCATCAGTCGACAGGCCTTTCGGTTACGGCATCGCTGCGCGCCTGCCGCCAGTCCTTGAGGCGCTGTCCCAAATCCTTGTCGTTATTGGCGAGGATCGCGGCAGCGAAGAGGCCTGCGTTGGTTGCGCCTGCCTCGCCGATGGCCAGCGTTCCGACCGGCACGCCCGCAGGCATCTGCACGATCGACAGCAGGCTGTCCTGTCCGGAAAGCGCTTTCGATTGTACCGGCACGCCGAGCACAGGCACATGGGTGAGCGCAGCGATCATGCCGGGCAGATGGGCCGCGCCGCCTGCGCCTGCGATAATGACGTGAAAGCCATCAGCCTCGGCTGCCTTGGCGAAATCGTACATCCGGTCCGGCGTGCGATGCGCGGAGACGATCCGGACATCGTTTGCGACACCCAATTCGTCCAGCACCTCGGCAGCGCATCTCATGGTATTCCAGTCGGACTGACTGCCCATGACGATAGCGACTTTTGCCTCCGAGCTTCCTCCCCCTGCGCTCATCTTATGCGTCCTTTAGATAATAGCGTTCGCCGACGGGCGTTGCTCCGTCGAAGTCGTAGATGATCGGCTGGCCGGTCGGGATTTCGAGACCGGTGATCTCGTCATCGGAAATATTCGAAAGATGCTTCACCAGCGCGCGCAGCGAATTTCCGTGGGCGGAGATGATCACGTTTTCGCCCTTGGAGAGCTGCGGCAGGATCGCCTCTTCCCAATAGGGCAGCACGCGCTCGATGGTCAGCTTGAGGCTCTCGGTACGCGGGACGTCGATGCCTTCGTAGCGCGGGTCGTCCGACAGGTCGAATTCACTGCCCGCTTCGAGTTCGGGCGGCGGGACGTCGAAGCTGCGGCGCCAGATGTGAACCTGTTCGTCGCCGTGGCGGTCGCGGGTTTCCTGCTTGTTGAGGCCGGTGAGGCCGCCATAGTGGCGCTCGTTCAAGTGCCAGTCGCGGGTCACCGGGATCCACAGCCGCTCGCACGCCTCGAGCGCAATGTTGAGCGTCTTGATCGCGCGTTTCTGGACGCTGGTGAAAGCGACGGTGGGCAGGACGCCCTTGGCTTTCATGAGCTCGCCGGCTTCATGCGCTTCCGCCTCGCCCTTCTCGGTGAGGTCGACATCCCACCAGCCGGTGAAGCGGTTGGCGAGGTTCCACTCGCTCTGGCCGTGGCGAACGAGGATCAGCTTCGACATGATTACTCCGGTTTTCCCCTAGGAGCACTGCGCGTTAGCGGTCAGACCC
>JABDNC010000264.1 GCA_013001165.1 Erythrobacter sp. | reverse complement strand
GAAACCTATCGCGGTGCGGGTTTCCGGATCGTGGCGACCGAACGCTATCGCGGCGAAGGCGCCGACGGCGTGCAGCGCGACTGGTACGCGCTGACCTTGCGGTCTCCGGAAAGCTGACGAAGCGCATGGCGCTTTCCTACGGAGGCGCTCTGTGCTGAAAAGCTCCCAAGGCAGCTCGGAAACAAGGGCAAACCACCGGAAAACGTCGTCTGAGAAGCGGTGGCATTTTTCCGCCTTGGACCGTGTTCCATCTGTTCCACTCTGTAGGAGAGACAGCATCGTGAGCGTTACAGTTCAGGCAATCTGCACCGGCCTACCCCAAGCCTTCAACGGCGCCGAATTGAGCGCAATCGCCAAGCTGCCGGTCGACGGTCCTGTCATGATCCGCGCGTTCGGCATCGAAGGGGACATGGTGGCCGATACCAAGCACCACGGCGGGCCCGACATGGCGGTACACCACTACCCCCACGATCACTATGCCGACTGGGACGCATGGCTGGGCGGACACGACCTCCTGGCGGGTCCCGCTGCCTTTGGCGAGAACCTGATGATCGACGCGTTTGTCGAAACCGGCGTGCAAATCGGCGACCGCTTCCGTTTCGGCGGCGCAGTGCTCGAAGTTAGCCAGCCACGCCAGCCATGCTGGAAGATCGAACACCGCTTTGGCCGCAAGGGAATGGTCAAGCGCATCGTGAAGCAGCACAATTGCGGGTGGTACTACCGCGTTCTGGAAGAAGGCGAAGCGCAAGCGGGCGACACCTTCGAAAAGGTGGAAAGCGGCCATCAAGGGTGGAGCGTCGCGCGCCTGTTCGCCAAACTGTACGATCCCGGCGACAAGCCCTCAGAGGCGGAACTGAAAGAGATCGCAGCGCTGGATCGCCTCTGCGAGCTTTGGCGCGCAAAGGCCCGCAATGCACTGAAATCGTGACAGCTCGTCGCACGCTGAGGGTCGGTTTATCGCTAATATGGGATTAACGGCGTTCGTTCAGCCGCGGTTGTAATCCTTCGCGCAATGTCCACGCCGATCCACTCTCATCTGGGGACGCAGAATGAAGAAATTTGCAATCGCATTTGCCGCCGGCGCTCTGGCCGTTACCGGTATCGGTACCGCCGCTCCGGCAGCCGCCGATCCGCCGCCTTGGGCGCCTGCCCATGGCAAACGCGCCAAGGATCGCATGTACAACGATCGCGGCTATTACATCGAGCCGCGCCGCATCAATCGCGACAGCTACATGTGGCGCGGACGCGACGGCCGCTACTACTGCAAGCGTGACAATGGCACGACCGGTCTCGTGATCGGTGCCGGCGTCGGTGCCCTGGCAGGCCACGAGCTCGCCGGTCGCGGCGACAAGACGCTGGGCGCAATTCTCGGCGGTGCCGTGGGTGCTGTTATCGGTCGTGAAATCGACCGCGGAAGCCTTCGCTGCCGTTAATTCCTAAGGGTCGCACCTTCGAACCCGCGGCGTCGTCACCCAATACGGTGGCGGCGCCGCTTTCCTATTGGGCTTCAGGCTCCTATGCTCACGGGCGATGAGCGAAATCAGACCATCGGTTCTCGTCACGGGCGGGGCAAAACGGCTCGGCGCTGCCATGTCCCGGGCTTTCGGCGAGGCGGGATGGCACGTCGTCATCCACTACAACAGCTCCGGAACGGAGGCTGAAGAACTCGCTTCTTCGCTGGATAGCGCCGAGACTGTTGGCTGCGACCTGTCGGACGGCAATGCCGCAGTCGCCATGATCGGAAGCTTAGCGGGCAAACTGCCGAACTGGGCGGCGCTGATCAACAATGCCTCGATCTTCGCACCCGACGATGTAACCGATCTCGATCCGGACACGAACCGGAAGGCGATGCAGGTCAACGCCCTTTCACCAGCGCGCATGGCGCAGGCCTATCTCGCCAAGGCTAAGTCTGCTGATGGTCGCCGTGTGATCCAGATCACCGACCAGAAGCTTGCCAACCCCAATCCCGACTTCTTCAGCTACACGATGAGCAAGCACGCTCTCGACGCCACGATCGAGATGCTGTCGATGGGGGCCGCGAAGGGAGAGGACCGCATCTACGGCCTAGCGCCCGGAGCCATCCTTGCCAGTCACGACCAGACCAACGCAGAGGCGGAGATTTCACACCGGATGAACCTCCTCGAACGCCGCACGGACGCTGATGAAATCGCAAAGGCAGCCGTGTTTCTCGCAGGCGGTGCCCTGAAGACCGGCCAGACGCTGTACATCGACAGCGGGCAGCACCTGCTGCGCCAGCCCCGCGACGTGATCTACCTTGCCCGCAAATGGAACGCGGCATGAAGCGCCACGCGCTAAGCACGAGGATCTGGCACTGGCTCAACCTCGTGTGCCTCGTCGTGCTGTTCATGTCAGGCCTGACGATCTCGAATGCCCACCGCCGCCTCTACTGGGGCGACTGGGGCTTTGCGCCCGAGCAGGCTTGGCTGATTGTCCCGCGCTTCCCCGACTGGATGACGATCCCCGGTTATTACAGCCTCGCCGTCGCGCGTGACTGGCATATCCTGATGGCCTGGCCCTTCGCGCTGCTGCTGCTCTTCATGTGGGTCGCCATGCTGGTAAACCGCCATTTCAAGCGCGACCTCATGACCAGCCGGTCCGAATGGAAACCGGGTGCGATCTGGCATAACATCGTCCAGCACCTGAAGCTGAATTTCGATCACGAAGGCGGCAAGTTCAACTTCCTGCAAAAGCTCGCTTACGGCCTCGTTCTGGGCGTCTTCCTGCCAATGATGATATTCACCGGTATTGCGATAAGCCCGGGGATGGAGCCGACCTTCGGCTGGCTCGTCGACCTGCTTGGCGGGCGCCAGTCTGCGCGAAGCCTGCACTTCATTTTTGCCTTCGCCCTGTTCGGCTTTTTCGTCGTGCATGTGGTGCTCGTGGTCCTCGCCGGACCGATCGGCCAGATCCGCGACATGATCACCGGAGGGAAAAGCGATGAAGCGTAGGGGATTTCTCGCAGTGACAGCTGCCGCCTTCGTTGCCGGCTGCAACAAGATCGCCGACAGCGATGCCGGTTCGAAACTGCTCGGTGCGGCGGAGCGGTGGCACAAGGGTGCGCATCGTCTGCTGACCAATCGCGAAGCCTTGGCGCCCGAATATCCGCGATCGGCGATCTCGCCGTTCTTCCGCGGCAATGGCTCGACCGACCCGCAGAACGGCGACTACCAGGCGCAGGCAGCGGAGAATTTCGCAAACTGGAAGCTCGAAGTCCGCGGACTAGTCGAAAATCCGATGCAGCTCAGCCTCGAAAACATCCGCAGGCTCCCGCAACGCAGGCAGGTCACTCGCCACGACTGTGTCGAGGGTTGGAGCGCGATCGGGGAATGGACCGGTCCGCAGCTCTCGGTCATCCTCGATGAAGCGAAGCTCAAGCCGGAAGCACGGTTCATCGTATTTCGCTGCGCCGACAACCTCAACGGTCAGGACTACTACGAGAGCGTGGACCTGATCGACGCCTATCACCCGCAGACGATCATCGCACACAAGCTCAACGGAGAGCCCCTACCCATCCGCAACGGCGCTCCGCTGCGCATGCGGATCGAACGGCAGCTCGGCTACAAGCACGCGAAGTACCTCACCGCAATAGAGGCAGTCGCCAGTCTCGACGATATCGGTGAAGGACAGGGCGGTTACTGGGAAGACCGGTCCGGCTACCAGTGGTACGCCGGCATCTGATCAATCGGGATATTTGCGCGCCATCGCTTCCCAGTCGTTGCGCAGTAGCTCCTCCAGAACGTCCATATCCACGTCGGCCAGCTTGTTGATGTAGAGGCAGCTCTTGCCGGTCGTGTACTTGCCCAGCTTGCCGAGCAATTCGTCGCGCCGCTTGCCCGCAATCTCGTCGCAATAGCCACCCATCAGGTAGAGTGAATGCTTGGCCTTGCGCGGACTGAATCCGCTCCGCATCCAGTGAACATCGCGCCCGCTGGCGTAGGTGGTGCGGTATTCGCCATAACCGATGATGCTCGGGCCCCACATCTGAGGCTCTTCACCTGTGACCTTGCGAAACAGCGCATCGAGATCTTTCGCTTCTCCACGCTTCTTCTCCGGCTCGACACCTGCGATGAAGTCGGCGGGATCGATCTTGGTGATCTGGGTTTTCGCTTCGGTCATGGACAAACGATAGCAGTCGATTGACTCAACACCAACGCATGCCATGCTCTGCCTTCTCGTGGGGGAGAAGAATTACATGTGGTTGCTCGACAAATTCCTGAAAGCCGCCGTGAAGCATGGGCGGCTGATCGTCACCGATCATGACGGGAAAACGTACGAATACGGCACCGGCGATGCGGCAGAGACGCCGCTGAGGATCACGCTGACCAACAAGAAGGCCGCAAACCATATCGCCCGCTATCCGCAGATGGGCGCCGGCGAGGCATTCATGTGGGGCTGGCTCAAGGTCGAGGAACCGCACGATATCCGCGACCTCATCCTCTTCGTCACCGAACAGGCAGGCAAGCCGGGCGACAAGGCGCTCAAGCCCAAGGGCAAGCTGCGCACCGCCGCACAGAAACTCGTCGCAAAGGCCGACAGCATCAATCTGCGCGGCAAGGCCAAGAAGAACGCTGAGCATACCTACAACCTGACCCGCGAGCTGTACGAGCGGTTCCTCGACGAGGATCGCCAGTACACCATGGCCTATTACCGCGAGGATCCGGCAACCACCTCGCTCGAGAAGGCGCAGCTCGACAAGAAGGCGCACCTCGCCGCCAAGATGCACATCAAGCCCGGCCAGCGCATCCTCGACATCGGCTGCGGCTGGGGCGGCTTCGCGCTCTACCTTGCGCGGCATTACGACGTGGAGGTCCACGGCGTCGCCCTCGCCCCCGACCAGATCGCCTTCTGCAAGGAGCGCGCGGAAGAAGCGGGCGTGGCCGACAGGGTCAAGTTCAGCCTCACCGATTACCGCGACGTAACCGGCCAGTTCGACCGCATCAGCTCGGTCGGCTTGCTCGAACACGTGGGCACGCCGCACTACCCGCAGTTCTACGAGCACACGAACCGCCTGCTCAAACCCGACGGTGTGATGATGAGCCACTGCTGCGGGCGCGCGGGTCCTCCCGGCTTCACGGACGCCTGGACGCGCACCTACATCTTCCCCGGCGGATACATCCCTGCCCTGTCCGAACTGGTCAGCCAGTCCGAGCAATACGGCTGGCAGGTGATGGACGTGGAGGCGATGCGCTTTCACTACAGCCACACGCTGGAGGAATGGTACAACCGCACGGTCCAGCACCGCGCCGAGATCGTCGATATGTACGACGAGACCTTCTACCGCATGTGGCTCTACTACCTCGCCGGCGCCGAACAGAGCTTCCGCCACGGCGACATGGTCAACTGGCAGCTGATCTACGTGAAGGACCGCAATGCCATTCCCATGACCCGCGAGTGGATCACGGAAGAAAGCGCCCGCCTGCGCGCCGCCGACGCGGACAAGGTGCCGGAGTGGCGCTTCGCGCAGCGGGAAGCGGCGGAGTAATTCCCCACAGCAAAGCGACCGGCAAAGTGCGCGGCCCATGTTGGTGAACTTTCTGCAAGTTGACGAAACACATGCGGGCAGCGCCTTCCATAGGGACACGCCAGAACGCCAAAGCCCCGCACGCTGGCGGGGCTCTCGGAGGG
>JABDNC010000252.1 GCA_013001165.1 Erythrobacter sp. | reverse complement strand
CTATGGCGACACAGATCGAACGCAATCCGCAAAACTCCTTCCAGGACATGATCCTGGCGCTGCACGATTTCTGGGCTGCACAGGGCTGCCTGATCCTGCAACCCTATGACATGCGGATGGGGGCGGGTACCTTTCACACGGCGACCACCTTGCGTGCGCTCGGCCCTGAGCCTTGGAACGCTGCCTTTGTACAGCCCTGCCGTCGCCCGACCGACGGGCGCTATGGCGAAAATCCTAACCGGCTGCAGCACTATTATCAGTATCAGGTGATCCTGAAGCCCAGTCCGCCAGAGATCCAGGATCTCTACCTGCAGAGTCTGCGGGTAATCGGCATCGATCCGCTCAAACATGATATCCGCTTTGTCGAAGACGACTGGGAAAGCCCGACGCTGGGTGCCTGGGGGCTGGGCTGGGAAGTGTGGTGCGACGGGATGGAAGTCACCCAGTTCACCTATTTCCAGCAGATGGGCGGTTTCGACTGCAAGCCGGTGGCCGGGGAACTGACCTACGGGTTGGAACGGCTGGCCATGTACATCCAGGGCGTCGACAACGTCTTTGACCTCGATTTCAACGGTCGCGGAGTGAGCTACGGCGACGTGTTTCTCGAAAACGAGAAACAGATGTCCAAGTGGAACTTCGAAGTCGCCGAGACCGACGCGCTGTTCGAACTGTTCAACAAGGCCGAGGCCGAGTGCAGGAACGCTCTCGACGCCGAAGTGCCCATCGCCGCCTATGAACAGGCGGTCGAGGCGAGCCACATCTTCAACCTTTTGCAGGCGCGCGGCGTGATCAGCGTACAGGAGCGTGCCAGCTACATGGGCCGCGTTCGTGACCTGGCGCGTGGCTCGTGCGAGGCGCACATGGACAAGGAAGCTGCCGGCTGGGCGAAGAAATATCCGGAGTGGAGCGCATGAGCGATTTCCTCCTCGAACTGCGCAGCGAAGAAATTCCCGCCCGGATGCAGGCCGGTGCGCGCGCCGAACTGGAAAAACTGTTCCGCCGCGAAATGGACGCCGCCGGGGTCGCGCTGGGCGATATCACCGTCTGGTCCACCCCGCGCCGACTGGCGCTGATTGCACGCGACCTGCCGCAATCGACCGATGCCGTGCGCGAGGAAGCCAAGGGTCCGCCCGAAGGCGCGCCCGACCAGGCGGTCGACGGCTTCTGTCACAAGAACGGTGTTACCCGCGAGCAATTGGAACTGCGCGAGGTGAAGGGCCGCAAGACCTGGTTCGCCGTGATCGAAAAACCGGGCAGGGCGGTGCAAGACCTGCTGGCCGAAGCCATCCCCGCCATCATCCGCGACTTCGCATGGCCCAAGTCGATGCGCTGGGGCGAAGCCTCGGTTAGCACCGAGTCCTTGCGCTGGGTGCGACCGCTGTCGGGCATCGTCGCGCTGCTCGGTGACGATGTGATCGAATGCGAGGTGCATGGCGTCACCAGCGGCTCGGTCACGCTCGGCCACCGCTTCCACCACTCGGGCGACATCACCATCGGCAATGCCGCCGACTACGCTGTGAAGCTGCGCGCAGGGCATGTCATCGTCGACCATGAAGAACGGCAGGACCTGATCCGCACCGGTGCCGCCAAGGCGGCCGAAGATGCTGGTCTCAAGCTGGTCGAGGACGAGGGGCTGGTGATCGAGAATGCCGGACTGACCGAATGGCCGGTTCCGCTTCTCGGCCGGTTCGAGGAAGATTTCCTCGAGGTTCCGCCCGAGACCATCCAGCTCACGGCGCGCGTGAACCAAAAATATTTCGTCTGCGAGACCGCCGAAGGAAAGCTCGCCAACGCCTTCATCTGCACCGCCAATATCGCCGCCGAAGATGGGGGCGCGCGCGTGGTCGATGGCAACCGCAAGGTGCTCGCCGCGCGGCTCGCCGATGCGCGTTTCTTCTGGGACGTCGACCGCAAGAAGACGCTGGCGCAGCACGCCAAGGGGCTGGAGCGGATCACCTTCCACGAGAAGCTGGGCACCGTCGCCGACAAGGTCGAGCGCGTGGCCAAGCTGGCGCGCTGGTTGTGCGAGGAAGGCATCGTCAAGGGCGACCCCGACAAGGCCGAACAGGCCGCACGCCTCGCCAAGGCCGACCTCGTCACCGAAATGGTCGGAGAATTTCCAGAATTACAAGGCCTTATGGGCGGCTATTACGCCCGCGCTGAAGGGCTGGACGAAGAAGTCGCCGATGCTATTTCGAGGCAATACAAAGCTGAGGCCCGCCGACCGCTCAACCCCGTCTATGCGGCGCTGGCCTTGGCGGATCGTATAGATACTTTGAATGGGTTTTTCTCGATCGGTGAGACGCCAACCGGATCAAAGGATCCCTTCGCGCTTCGACGCGCGGCCATCGACGTGCTGTTCCTAACCGGGATCGTGGGCCCCCAGTTCGATCTGTCCCGCTGCTGTCATAATGATGTGGTCGAGTTTATCATTGAGCGCTGGGTGAATCAGTACAAGCGCAACGATGCTCGCGACGATCTCCTCAAGGCCGTACTAGCGGATCGAACAAATGGCCGAGTTCGCGTGATGGGGGCGAAGTTTCGAGCTCTGCAGTCCTTCATGGACACCGAGGACGGCGCCAACCTGCTCGCTGGCTACAAGCGTGCCGCCAATATCCTCAAGAAGGAAGATTGGCGCGGCATCGAGGGCGAAATCGCGCAGACCGGTGAGGAAGACCCGCTGGCGCTGGTCGATGATCCCGACATGAAGGCGGTGATCGACGCCAAGATGGAGCTCGCTCACGCCAAGGAGCTGTCCTACACGCCCGAACCGGCCGAAAAGGCGTTGATGGCCGCGCTCGAAAATGCGGAACCGCGCGCGGCGCAGGCGATTGAGTCAGAAGAATTCACCGGTGCCATGGCAGCGCTGGCGAGCCTGCGCGAACCGATCGACCGCTTCTTTGACGAGGTGACGGTCAATGCCGAGGAAAAACCCAAGCGTGCCCACCGGCTGGACCTGCTCGCCAGGTTCCGTGCGGCGGTCCACCGGGTCGCAGATTTTTCGAAGATTGAAGGGTGAGGATATTTCTCCCGAACCCTGTTCCACCTGTTCCATCCTGTAGGATTTGCCCGTGACCACACCCGCGCACGAAACCGTCTTCATCTTCGGCGGCAACGCGAAGTCCAGCGACAGCCGCGCCAAGGATAAGGCAATCGTCGGGGGGAAGGGCGCAAACCTGGCTGAAATGGCCGAGATCGGCCTGCCGGTTCCGCCCGGCTTCACCATCACCACCGAGGAATGCCTCGATTACCTCGCCAAGGGTGCCGATTTCAGCGAAAAGCTCCGGAATGACGTCACCTCGGCGCTCAGTCATATCGAAGAAACCGTGGGCAAGTATCTGGGTAACAAGGATAATCCGCTGCTCGTCTCGGTCCGGTCGGGCGCCGCAATCTCGATGCCGGGAATGATGAACACTGTCCTCAATCTCGGCCTCAATGACGAGACCGTCGAAGGTCTCGCGCGGGTCAGCGGTGACGAACGGTTCGCCTGGGACAGCTACCGCCGCTTCATCCAGATGTACTGCGACGTGGTCCTTGGCCTCGATCATGGATTGTTCGAGGAAGCGCTCGAAATCGCCAAGGAGGACAAGGGGTTATACGCCGATACCGAGATGTCGGCGGAGGACTGGAAAGAACTGGTCGCGCAGTACAAGCAGATCGCTGCCGAGGAACAAGATGGCGAACCTTTCCCGCAGGACGTGACCGAGCAGCTGTGGGGCGCAATCAGCGCCGTGTTCGATAGCTGGGACAGCGAACGCGCAAAAGTTTATCGTCGTCTCAATGACATACCGCACGACATGGGCACGGCTGTGAATGTCCAGGCCATGGTGTTCGGCAATATGGGCGATACCTCGGCCACCGGCGTCGCCTTCACCCGCGACCCTTCGACAGGCGAAAAAGCCTATTACGGCGAATTCCTGATCAATGCACAGGGCGAGGACGTGGTTGCCGGCATTCGTACCCCGCAATATCTGACCCGCATTGCACGCGAGGCAGCGGGGGCCGACAAGCCGAGCATGGAAGAAGCCATGCCCGAAGCCTATGGCGAGCTCGCGCGTGTGTTCGACCTCCTCGAACGGCACTACCGCGATATGCAGGACATCGAGTTCACCGTTGAGCGGGGCACCTTGTGGATGCTGCAGACCCGCACCGGCAAGCGTACCGCCAAGGCGGCACTCAAGATGGCGGTCGACATGGTCGGTGAGGGCCTGGTCAGTGAAAAAGACGCGATCCGCCGGATTGATCCCATGGCGCTCGACCAGTTGCTCCACCCCACGCTTGATCCCGATGCGCCGCGTGACGTCATGACCACAGGGCTTCCTGCCTCGCCGGGCGCGGCCTCGGGAAAGATCGTGCTCGACGCCGACACTGCGGAACAGTGGGTCAATCGCGGCGAAAAAGTAATCCTGGTCCGGGTCGAAACCTCACCAGAAGACATCCACGGCATGCACGCGGCTACCGGCATTCTGACTGCCCGGGGCGGAATGACCAGTCACGCCGCTGTGGTCGCGCGCGGTATGGGACGTCCCTGCGTATCAGGGGCATCGGGCGTTGTGATCGCTCGCGAAGGACGCACGCTCACCATCGGCGGGCGCGAGCTCAAGGAAGGCGATATCCTCACCCTCGACGGTTCGAACGGGCAGGTCATGGCCGGGGAAGTCGCCACCATCGAGCCCGAACTGGCCGGCGACTTCGGCACTTTGATGGTGTGGGCCGACAAGCATCGCAGAATGGCCGTGCGTACCAACGCCGAGACCCCGGCCGATTGTGCCGTAGCGCGCCAGTTCGGCGCCGAGGGTATCGGCCTTTGCCGGACCGAACACATGTTCTTCGATGCCGACAGAATCAGTGCGGTGCGGCAGATGATCCTGGCCGAAAAAGAAGAGGGCCGCCGTGCCGCTCTGGCAAAACTGCTGCCCGAACAGCGCGCCGATTTCCGCTCCATTTTCGAGGTCATGGTCGGCCTGCCATGCACCATCCGCCTGCTCGACCCCCCGCTGCACGAATTTCTGCCGCATGGCGATGCCGACTTCGCGGAACTGGCCGACGCTACCGGCCTGTCGGTCGAACGTCTCAGGAGGCGCGCAGACGAACTGCACGAGTTTAACCCGATGCTCGGTCATCGTGGCTGCCGCTTGGGTATTACTTATCCCGAGATCTACGAGATGCAGGCTCGGGCGATCTTCGAGGCGGCTTGCGAAGTCGCGGAATCGGGCGAGACGCCGGTGCCGGAGATCATGATTCCACTGGTGGCCACCCGCCGCGAGCTTGAAATCCTGCGCTCCCTGATCGACCGCGTCGCCGGTGAAGTGTTCGCAGAGACCGGCACGAGAATCGAATATCTCGTTGGCACCATGATCGAACTGCCGCGCGCGGCACTACTTGCAGGCGAGATCGCGCAGGAAGCGCGCTTCTTCTCCTTTGGTACCAACGATCTCACCCAGACGACGCTCGGGGTAAGCCGCGACGATGCGGGCCGTTTCCTCACGCCTTACGTGGACAAGGGTATCTACGCCCGCGATCCCTTCGTCAGCCTCGATGTCGAAGGAGTAGGCGAACTGGTCCGGATCGGCGTCGAACGGGGGCGTGCGGCCCGCAGCGACCTCAAGCTGGGTATATGCGGTGAGCACGGCGGAGACCCGGCCAGTATCGCTTTCTGCGAGGAAGTCGGCCTCGATTACGTCAGCGCCTCGCCCTATCGCGTACCGATTGCCCGGCTAGCTGCGGCGCAGGCAGCGCTGGGCTAGCTCTTCCAGCCCGTCATCACCAGGATTTCGAAGGTCTCGGTGACCTTGCCATCATCCTCGCGCAGAGTGTCGAACGCTTGCCGGGCGCGATCGAGCCAATCGCGGGTAAGCATCGGCGCCGGACTGGTGAGCGAACCGGTCAAGCCATGGTCGCGCAGATCTGCCACCATCCGGTCGAACGTGGCGAAGCGGACCCGCACCGGATAGCTGTCGACCACCTGCCGTGAAAATCCGGCGCGCTGGAGCAATGCAGCACCGGCCCGACTGTCGACCAGCGGGTGTATGCGGGCGGCTGGCTGTTCTCCATCGGCAGCCAGTGCGATTTGGCGCAGCGCCGGCAAGCTGCCAGCGCCAGGGAAGGTGGCGATCATCAGTCCACCTTTGCCGAGCATTGCATGTGCATGGATGAGAGCCCCCGGCAGATCGTTGACCATGCCAAGGCCTAGAAGATGGACCATCAGGTCATAACGTGCAGGCGGCCCTGGCACTTCGGCATTGAAGTGGTCGATCCCGTGCGTATCGACCACAGCGCGCATTTCTTCGAGCCAAAGCGCAAGTCGATCAGTCATATCCCCGACCAACAATGCACGCGAAGGCTCAAGCCGCATGAACCCGAGCCGTTCGATAACGTCGTCCGCAAGCAACTCCGCGAGGTAGCTGGCGG
>JABDNC010000247.1 GCA_013001165.1 Erythrobacter sp. | reverse complement strand
AATCCCGGTGCCGGGACCATCGGCCACAAGGGCAAGATGCTAGACCGGCCGCACCTCAGCCGGGCGCGGCAATTGCTTGCGCAGGTCGAGGCCTAGTCGGCGAGCTTCGCCACTTCGGCAAGCACCCGCTCCGCCCATTCCGGGCGACAGATCAGCAGGTCGGGCATGTAGGTGTCGGCCTGATTGTAAGTGAGCGGGCTGCCGTCGATGCGGCTGGCGTGCATTCCATGAGCAAGGGCGACTGCTGCAGGGGCGGCGCTGTCCCACTCGTACTGGCCCCCGGTGTGCAGGTAGATTTCCGCTTCGCCGCGAACCACGGCCATAGCCTTCGCGCCAGCCGACCCCATGCCGACGAGTTCTGCGCCGATGGTTTCCGCCACCGACACCGCTTCCTTGGCGGGACGCGTACGGCTGACGACCATGCGGGGCTTTTGCGCGGCGGCAGGTACGTCGATCGGTGCGTCGGTCCGTAGCACCGTGTCGAGACCCGGCAGGGCAACGGCACCCGTTTCAGGCTTGCCATTCACGCATAGCGCGACATGGACGGCCCAGTCGCTGCGGGCCTCGCCGTATTCGCGCGTGCCGTCGACCGGATCGACGATCCAGACGCGCTCCTTGTCGAGCCGCGCGTGGTTGTCCTTCTCCTCTTCGCTCAGCAGCCCATCCTCGGGTCGCTGCTGGCGAAGCGCGTGGCACAGGAATTGGTTGGCGGTCTCGTCACCCGCCTTGCCGAGCGACTTGCCTTCGAACATGCCGCTCTCGCGAACCTGGATGAGGATCTTGCCTGCAACCTCGGCGAGGTGGGCGGCGAGTTCGGCGTCGGTCATTGGGCTTCCCTGAAGCTGGCGGATCGATGGCCCGCAAAAGAATTCGGGGGCCGCATGGCAGACCGAAGCCTCCTTGCGAACCCCCGAAAAGGTCTCTTAATTCGAATTCTACGCGGTGGCAGGGCGCCTTGCGAAGATTCCGAAGCCAGCGATGACGGCATAGCAGATGATCGGGATGATCATCGCCATTGCGAGGTCTCCGCCGGTCGCATCTGCAACCACACCGTAGAGCAGCGGGACGATGGCGCCGCCGCAGATCGCAACGTTGATGATGCCCGAACCGTCTGCTGCCCTCGGGCCGAGCTTTTCGCAGGCGAGCGAGAAGATCGTCGGGAACATGATCGAATTCATCAGACCGACTGCCAGCAGCGTGTAGGCAGCGACCGGGCCACTGGTCATCGTGGAGATCACGATGAGCAGGATCGCGCCGGTAGCGTTGAAGGCAAGGATCTTGCCCGGCGAGAAGATGCGCAGGAAGTAGGAGCCGATGAAACGGCCTACCATCGCGCCGCCCCAGTAAAGGCCGATCATCCAGCCGATCACGCTTTCGGGCTGGCCGAGAACACGCTCTTCGGAAAGGTAGTTGATGATGACCGAGCCGATGGCAACCTCGCCGCCGACGTACAGGAAGATGCAGAGCGCGCCGAAGCTGAAACGTGTGCGTGTCAGAAGGCTGTTGTCGTAAAGCCAAACTGCCGGAGCGGCGAGGATGAGCGCCACGCCGAGCCACGGGCTGATCTGCAGTGCAGCAAAGACACCGGCGATGACCAGCGCAAGCCCGGTCAGGTATCGTCCCCAGCTCACCAGTTCGGTGTCGCCCATGATCTTGGGGTTATGCGGCAGGCGGTTGCGGAACATCCACACGGCAATCGCGACAATGCCGATCAGTCCGGCGAGACCGAGGTAGCCCTGCCAAATGGCCTCGCTCTCTGCCTGGCGGTATTCGGTGAGCGCCTGGCCCGAAAGCTGGTCTGCGCTGACCGTGGCAAGGCTCCCGAGGATTACCACCGCACCAACGATCGGGAAGACTGTGGTACCGAGCGAGTTGAAAGCCTGCGCGAAAGTCAGTCGGCTATGCGTAGTGCTCGGCGGGCCAAGCAGGGAGATTAGCGGGTTTGCGACGACCTGTACGATCACCACGCCGCTCGCGAGCACGAACAGGGCCCCGAGGAAGACGATGTAGGTGGCCGTCTGGCTGGCGGGAATGAAGAGCAGGCAGCCCACCATCATCGTGAGCAAGCCCGCAACTGCACCGCGCATGTAGCCCAGTTTCTTGACCAATTTCGCTCCGGGGATGCCGATGATGAGGTAAGCCGCGAAGAAACAGAACTGGACGAGCATGGCTTCGGTCCAGCTGAGCGTAAAGAGCTCTTTCAGCTTCGGGATGATCACGTCGTTAAGCGAGGTGATCCCGCCGAAAATGAAGAACAGGCCGAAGACGAAATACTGCAGGCCCGGCGCGTCTACGGGCGGGGTGTCGTCATCGATTTCGATCGGATTCGGATCGGTGCTCGACGAAACGTCGGGTGCCAGTGCCATTTCAATTATCCTCCCAAGTCCCGGTGCGATCCCAAGACGCCCGGTTTGTTTCTATGCCCTGTGTGCCAGCCTTTTTCCGGCACACAAAGCGAATACGAATACGCCGTCAGAACGAGCAGTCTGTGCCTTCGGCGAATTCCTCGCGCACGACGCTGCCGATATTCATCTTGAACGGCCCCTGCGACGTGAAGGTCAGCGAAGGTCCGAGATCGGCGACGCAGGCATCGGTGATGATCATCTCACGGTAGCCCTTACCCTCCGCGACGGAGAGCTGCTGTGTAATGTCCAGTGGCTCGCCTGCGCCTACCTTCAGGTAGACGGCGGCAGAGGGCCGGGTCTGGACTTCGTAGATCACACGATAGCCATATCCATTGTCGCCGCCGCCCTGCGCCAGCTCGAGGTAGGCGCCGGGGCCGAAGCTGATCGCGCGTGCATCTTCCTGCGCGTTGCGATCGAGGCCGATAGCGAAAATGCCGCCGGCCTCGCCGCGCAGATTGTCGAGCTTTCCGGTCGAGGTATTGGCAAGAACGCCGTCGGCAAGGCGGCCGTTGACATACCAGTCCTTGGCCGCGCCTTGCTGGAGCGGAGCGCAATTTTCATCGAGTGTCGGCAGCGGGCTGAGATCGTCGAACGAACGGCCATAACCCACGGTGAAGAGCGCCCCTTCAGGGCCGTTGAGCGGGCCGTAGTCGCAGGTTGCGGGCCAGCTGAAGCCCAGCTTGCCGGTAGCGGGCATGGCGCCCGTCAGGACGTCTGCAATACCCGCGCCTTCGCCGCCCGGCAGCCAGCTGGCCACGAAAGCATCGGCAGCATTCAGTTCGCGGTTCACCCACATCGGGCGGCCCGAGAGGAAGACGGCCACGGTCGGCACGCCTTCCGACTTGAACTTTTGCAGGAGTTCGAGGCCTTCCTCGTCGGTAAAGCCCAGATGCGTACGGTCTCCGGCGAATTCCGCATAGGGTTCCTCGCCGAAGACGACGATGGCGACATCGGGCTTGTCCGAATAGCCGCCATCGGCCGAAAGCGTGGCGCTGCCGCCGCGCTCTTCGACCGCGGTCTTGAGGCCGCTCCAGATCGAGGTCGCGCCGGGGAAGTAGCTGTTGTCGAGATCGCCGCCGCCCTGCCAGGTCAGCGTCCAGCCGCCAGAGGCCTGCGCGATATCGTCGGCCGCGCCGCCTGCCACGAGCACGCTCGCTCCTTCCTTGAGGGGCAGGACGCCGTTGTTCTTGAGGAGGACCTGCGACTTGGCGACCGCCTCGCGCGCGATTGCGCGGTGCTCTGGCGAACCGATGAGGTCGTAATTGCCCGCATTGGGACGATCGGAAGGCTTCACGAACTCGTCGAGCAGGCCCGCACGCATCTTGAGGCGCAGCACGCGGCTCACTGCCTCGTCGAGCTTGGCCATCGGGATGGTGCCGTCCTCGACCTGCGAAACCAGCGTTTCAAGGAGACCCTTCCAGTCGTCGGGGACCATGTAGATATCGAGACCCGCCAGCAGCGACTGCGGGCAGTCGGTATTGGTGCAGCCGGCGACCTGGCCGTGTCCATTCCAGTCACCGACGACCAGTCCGTCGAAGCCGAGCTCCCCGCGCAACACGCCGGTCAGCATTTCCTCGTTGCCATGCATCTTGCGGCCATTGATCGAGTTGAAGCTGGCCATGATGGTTTCCACTCCGGCCTCGATCGTGGCGGGGTATGGCGCGGCGTGGACCGCCTTCAATGCCTCGATGTCGCCGTTCACATCGCCCTGATCGACACCCTGATCGGTACCGCCGTCACCGAAGAAGTGCTTGGCCGTGGCGATCACATGGCCTGCACCGAGGCGGTCGGCTTCGCCCTTGCGGCCCTGCAAGCCTTCGACGAGCGCTGCGCCGAGCGGGGCGACGATAGCGGGATCTTCGGAATAACTTTCGTAGGTGCGGCCCCAGCGGTCGTCACGTGCGACCGCAACGGTGGGCGAGAAGTTCCAGTCGATGCCGGTCACTTCGATCTCGACCCCGGTCGCTTCACCGATCCGGCGGACAAGATCGGCATCGCGGGTAGCGCCGAGCGCGATGTTGTGCGGGAAGATCGTCGCGCGAATGATGTTCGTATGGCCGTGGACAGCGTCGGTGCCCCACATGGTGGGAATGACGGGTTCGTCCCCATCCATCGGCTCTACCGAAGCAAGATACATTTCGTCGGCATAGCGCAGCCATTCACTGGCTTCGGCGAATTCATCGCCATAGGGGCCGCCGTTGCCGCCGTTGAGGTAGCTGCCGAAGCGATAGCGGCGCATGTCTTCGGGCGTGAAGCTGTTGATCTGAGGCTGTATGAGCTGGGCGACCTTGCGTTCCAGGCTCATGCGCGAGACCAGATCGGCAACCCGCGCATCTTCGCTTGTGCTGGTGCTTGCTACCGGCGTGCTTTCGACTTCCGCCGGGACGGTGCTGCAACCTGCCAGGGCCACTGCTGCAGCCGACACCAACCAAAACGCTTTCATGTCTCTCATCCCTCCGCGTCCTCTCCCGATTGAGAACGTTATCAAGCTGAAAACTGCCATGCGTTCGGTTCAAAAGCAAGCGGCTAGTTGAGGCGAGGCATGGTCGCCAGAAGGAGCGTTGCAATGACCGTCAGCGCAGCGAGGACTACGAACAGGCCGCTGAAGCCGAAGACTGGGACCAGCGCGAGCGTGAGCCACGGCATGATGAGGCTGGGAACCGTGTTGGTCAGGTTGAATATGCCGAGATCGCGCCCCCTCGTCGAAGGCTTGGGCAGGACCCGCAGGGTCTGGCTCGAATGCAGGGCGAGGAAGACGCTGCTCGACAAGCCGAAGACGAGGTATCCGGCAATCGCCTCCTCGATGCCCCTTGCGGCTGCCATGAACAGCAGGCCTGCCGCGCCCAGCGCGGCGCCTAGAACCAGCGGCAGTATCGGCCGGTTCTTCAAATCCGACCAGCGCCCCGCGAGCATGGCCAGTGGCACCGAAAGCGCCAGCACGAGCGCGAAGATGCGCGCGGTGTCATTGTCGGTGAAACTCGGATCGACCGAAAGGAACCAGATCAGCAGGTAGGCGAAGAGGGCAGCCTCGGCGATCTGGACCAACAACCGGGCGAGCCACATGCGGGCAACGGCGCCCCGCGCACCGACCCGGGTCGCTAATTCTTCCATCTCCACGTCTTGCGCAAGGTGGGGCATGGGGCGCGGCTTGCCGAATAGCAGCACCGGCAACACCATGAGCGCCACGATGCAGGCCACAATGACCAGTCTCGCGTCCGGTCCGGCGAGGCCTGGAATGGTCACGAGCGCGCCCGAAGCGGCACCAAGCGCAGGTGCGAATGCCAGCAAGCCTCCCAGCATGCCCTTCTGCTCGTCAGGAACGACATCGCCGGCCCATGCGGCGAGCGGGCCTAGCATCATGTTCAGGCCGATCTGCCACAGGACGATGAGCCCTACGAGTTGAAGAGGGGTGTTCGCGACAGGGACCGAGCCAAGCAGGGCGCACGACCATACCAGCCCTGCGAGGATCCAGGGCTTGCGGGTTCCCGTCCGGTCGCTCGCCCAGCCAAACCCGATATTGGCAAGGCTAGCCGCGCTTGCTCCGGCGAAAGCGCAATAGGCAAGCAGGTCGATGGCGCCAGCGCCGGTCATGCCTTCGGCCCGGACCGGCAGCAGCAGCGTCAGGAACGGAACGTAGGAAACCGCACCGCCAGCAGCGGCGAGCGCGTAGAGCAAGAGAAAGCGAAACGACTGACGCTGCGCTGGACGAACTTCAGCTTCCTGCATCAGTCCTGGCCGAAGCCGTCGAGCCACGCACCACCAGTTCGCCACGAATTTGAACGGGTGCGGTCGGGGCGGGCTTGTCTCGGCCATTGATGAGCAGTTCCACAGCATGCGACGCAGTGGCGGCAATCGGCTGGTCGATCGCCGTCAGCGGAGGCTGGGTGAAGCGCACGATGGGCGAATTGTCGAAGCTGACCAGCGAGAGATCCTTCGGCACGTTCAACCCGCGCCGCCGCGCGACTTCCAGCACGGCAAGCGCCATCTGGTCGCTGCTGGCGATAATGGCCGTGGGGGCAGGGTCACGATCGAGCAGGCGCTCGGCAGCCTTTGCGCCGCTCTCGAACCCGAAATCTCCGCGTTCGCACAAGCCCTCGGAAGAGAAGCCGGCATCGTCGAGCGCCGAGGCCCAGCCTTCCATGCGCCAGCCCGACAGGCTGAAGTCTTCCGGACCGGCGATGAAGCCGATGCGCTCGTGTCCGAGTTCGATCAAATGGTCGGTTGCAAGGCGCGCATTGTGACTGTCGCCCATTGTCATCGCGATGCCCGGGCCTTCCTGTTTCGAGCCGATACGCGCAAACGGGATGCCCTTGTCGGCCAGCAGGCCGGTAATGAGCGGGTTTTCCGAATGGGGAGGGGTCAGGATGACGCCGTCCGGTTGTAGCGCGGCGATCGCCGCGCCGAGTTCGCGCTCAACGTGGTCGCTATGCGTGTCGACCAGTTCGATCAGCATGCGGTAGCCATGTTCGGCGCAGGTCAGCATGCCGCCGAGCAGCATCTGGTCGACCCAGTCGCGGCCTTCGCGTGCCTTCCAGTCGGCGATGGTCAGGTCGCGGTCGTTAATCGCGAGGATGAGGTATGAGCGCGATCCACTCATGCGCTGGGCAGCGATCGAGGGCACGTATCCCAGCTTGTCGATGCTCGCCTGGACCCGCTCCTTC
>JABDNC010000236.1 GCA_013001165.1 Erythrobacter sp. | reverse complement strand
TGGCCGACAAGGGCTACGACAAGCTTTATGGTGCCCGCCCGATGGGCCGCCTGATTCAGGAAAAGATCAAGCAGCCGCTCGCGGAAGAACTGCTCTTCGGCAAACTCTCCGATGGCGGCGAGGTCTCGGTGACGATGAAGGACGGAAAGCCCTCTTTCGAGCTCACTCCGGCACCGCCCAAGGAAAAGGCCAAGCCGAAGAAGGCTGCAGCCAAGAAGAAGGGTCCGGCCAAGAAGAAGCCTGATGCCGGCGCCAGTGAGAGCAAGGATGGCGACAAGGACGAAGGCTAAGGCTTTCGGCGGATTCGCCAAGCGCAGCGAAATATGATTGAACCTCCCCCGCTCACTGCAGGGGAGGTTTTTTCATGCGTATTGCCTTGGTTTTCGCGCTGTCTCTGGGAATCGGGGCACCGGTTGCCGCACAGGACGCGCCCGAGCGCAACTTCACAGTCGACGACCTGTTCGGCCTGACAGTTGCCGCCGATCCGCAGATCAGCCCCAACGGACGGCAGATCGCCTATGTGAGGCGTACCAATGATATCATGACCGACGCAGCGGTGAGCTCGATCTGGTTGGTCGATGCATCGAGCGGGGCTCAGACGCCGCTCGTGACCGGCGAAGGCTCGCACACCAGCCCGCGCTGGTCGCCCGACGGCACCCGGCTCGCCTATGTCTCGACCGAAAGCGGCGGCGGGCCCGAATTGCACGTGCGCTGGATGGCGAGTGGTGTGAGTGCCAATATCACAGCCCTGCCCGAAGCCCCCGGCGCGATCAGCTGGTCGCCCGACGGCACGCGCATAGCCTATTCGGCTCGCGTCCCGGGCGAAGGGCTGAAGCTGGGCAAGACACCAACGAAGCCCGAAGGCGCCGAATGGAAGGCGCCCTTGCAGATCTTCGACAAGGTGACCTATCGCTTCGATGGCGGCGGCTACGCCCGCCCCGGCACGTCGCAGCTTTTCGTCGTTGATGCGACAGGCGGCGCGGCGCGCCAGCTGACCTTCGGCGAATACGACAATGGCGGCAGCGTAGAGTGGAGCCCCGACGGGCGCACGCTGCTGTTCTCGGCCAATCGCCGCGAGGACTGGGAGCTGGAACCCTATGGCGGCGAAATCTACGCACTCGACGTCGCCAGCGGCGGCATTCGCGCGCTGACCAGCCGCAACGGTCCCGACTTCGGGGCGCAATATTCGCCCGACGGCCGAAGCATCGCCTATCTCGGCTTCGACGATCTCGGCAATGCCTTCGACCAGACCAACCTCTACGTGATGGACGCGGACGGTTCGAATTCACGTCAGGTCGCCGCCTCACTCGACCGCGGTATCGACGGCATCGAATGGACCGATGCGGGCCTGTTCGCCAGCTTCGAGGAAGATGGCGAGCACCGTGTCGCCAAGATCGGCCTCAACGGCAATGTCGACCGGCTGCCTGCGCGCATCGGCAGCACCTATTACGCCCTGCCCTATACCGGCGGCGAATGGTCGGTGAGCGATCGCGGCACAGTTGCTTTCACCACTGCCAGCGCCACGCGCCCGACCGAAATCGGCGTCACGATCTCGCGCGGTACGCGCCAACTGACGCGGCTCAACGAATTGAAGCTCTCGGGCAAAACCCTGGGCGAGACGCGCGAGCTTTCGGTGACCGCGCCCGACGGCACGACCATCCCTGCGTGGATCATGCTCCCCCCGGGCTATGTCGAGGGCACCCGCGTACCGATGGTGCTGGAAATGCATGGCGGACCCTATGCCGCCTACGGCCCCGAATTCTCGGTCGACTACCAGCTCTATGGCGCCGCCGGATATGCGGTGGTGTTCTCCAATCCGGGCGGTTCGACCGGCTATGGCGAAGCATTCGCCGACCGGATCGAGGACAATTACCCGATCAGCAATTTCGACGAGCTGATGGCCGTCGTGGATGCTGCCATTGCGCTAGGCTTCGTCGATCCGAACGATCTCTACGTGACCGGCGGCTCAGGGGGCGGCGTGCTGACGGCATGGCTCGTCGGCAAGACCGACCGCTTCAAGGCTGCGGCCACGCACAAGCCGGTGATCAACTGGACCAGCCAGGCGCTGATGGCCGACGGCACGCCCTTCTTCGGACGCTACTGGCTCGGCGCGCTCCCGTGGGAAGACCAGGCCCAGTATTGGGAGCGCTCGCCGCTCAGCCTCGTAGGCAATGTTAAGACGCCCACGCTCGTGCTGGTTGGCGCGGAAGACTACCGCACGCCGCGCAGCGAGGCGGAGCAGTATTACGGGGCTTTGAAGCTTGCCGGTGTCGACACCGCGCTGGTGGTCACGCCGGGATCGAGTCACAACAATCTCAGCCAGAGCCCCAGCCAGCAAGCCGCGCGGACTACCGCCGTGATCGACTGGTTCGACAAGTACCGGAAGGGCGAAGACACCGAATAGGGATATTTGCGGCGCGCCCGTCGTTGAACCGGCGATGGGCGCGCCTTTTTCCTGGATCAAACCCGAACCGCACGGGATCTATATCGAACCGGCCGATTGCTGGGTCGACCCTTCGCGCCCGGTCGATCATGCGCTGGTAACGCATGGGCATGCGGACCATGCACGCGGCGGACATGGCCGCACGGTGGCGACGCCCGAAACGCTGGCGATCATGGAATTGCGGTATCGCACCGGGGCCGAGGACGATGCCGGCCAGATCCCGCACAAGGCGATGCCGGTCGAATATGGCGAGACGATCCGTCTCAAGGGCGGCGTCGATGCGACCTACGTGCCCGCGGGCCATGTTCTTGGCAGTGCGCAGATCCTGCTCGAGCATGCCGGCGAGCGCGTGGTCATTACCGGCGATTACAAGCGCCGCGAGGACCCGACCTGCCCGCCTTTCGAGGTGCAGCAGTGCGATATCTTCATCACCGAAGCGACCTTCGGCCTGCCCGTCTTCTGCCATCCGCCGATCGAGGAAGAGATGGCCAAGCTTCTCGACCGGTTGCGAGCCCATCCGGATCGTTGCGTGCTCGTGGGGGCCTATGCGCTGGGCAAGGCGCAGCGCGTGATCGCCGAGCTGCGTGCAGCGGGGCACAAGGACCCGATCTACCTCCACGGTGCGATGGAGAAGATGTGTCGCCTCTATGAAGAGCACGGTGTCGACCTGGGCGAATTGCTTCTGGTGGCGGACTATTCGAAAGACGACATGCGCGGCGCGATTGTCGTTTGCCCGCCGAGTGCGCTCAACGACCGCTGGAGTCGCCGACTGCCCGATCCGATCACTGCCATGGCGAGCGGCTGGATGCGCGTGCGCCAGCGTGCCCGGCAGCGCAATGTGGAGTTGCCGCTGGTCATCTCCGACCATGCCGACTGGGGCGAACTGACACGGACGATCAAGGAAGTCGACGCGCATGAGAACTGGATCACGCACGGGCGCGAGGATGCGCTGCTGCGCTGGTGCCAGCTCCACCAGCGCCGCGCCCGCGCGCTGGCGCTGGTCGGCTATGACGACGAGGACGACTGAGGCGTGGAAGAGTTTGCCGCCCTGATCGATGCGCTGGTCTACACGCGCAGCCGCAATGAAAAACTGCGCCTGATCGCGGAGTATTTGCAGGCGACACCCGATCCCGACCGCGGTTGGGCGCTTGCCGCGCTTTCGGACGGGCTCGACTTCCCGGCGGTGAAGAGTTCGACCATCCGCAACCTGCTCAAGGACCGGATCGACCCGGTGCTGTGGACGCTCAGTCGTGACTTCGTGGGCGATACCGCCGAGACGGCAAGTCTGCTCTGGCCCGCGCCCGACGAGCCGCCCTCCCCGCCCTCGGTCAGCGAGACTGTCGAGCTCCTGTCCGCGATGAACCGCAAAAGCGTGACAACAGAACTGCCCAAGCTGTTGGACAGGCTCGATTCTTCGGGTCGCTATGCCTTGTTGAAACTCGCCACCGGCGGCATGCGGATCGGCGTCTCCTCGCGCCTCGCCAAGACGGCGTTTGCGCAAGGTTTCAACGTCGATGTCGACGAGGTCGAAGAGTACTGGCACGGCCTCACCCCACCCTATGCCGAGCTTTTCGCCTGGGCGGCCGATGGCGCCGATCCGCCCGATATCGAGAACCTGCCCACCTTCCGGCCTTTCATGCTCGCGCATCCGCTCGAGGAGACGGTGGTCGACCTCGAAGACTATGCCGCAGAGTGGAAATGGGACGGCATCCGCGTGCAACTGGTGCGGGCTGGCGGCGAAACGCGGCTCTATTCGCGTTCGGGCGACGATATTTCGGCCACTTTCCCCGAATTGCTCGACGTTTTACCGATGAATGCCGTGCTTGACGGGGAATTGCTCGTGCGCGGCAGCACACAGGGCGGTGAGGCAGGAGGCGCGGCCAGTTTCAATGCGCTGCAGCAGCGGCTCGGGCGCAAGACCGTCTCGAAGAAGATGCTCGCTGAGTATCCCGCATTCGTGCGGCTGTACGACGTGTTGCTGGTTGAAGGTGAAGACCTCCGCCCGCTGCCTTGGGAAAAGCGGCGCGGGCAGCTCGAAGCATTGGCGTCACGCTTGCCGGAAACGCATTTCGATATCAGCTCCGTAGTCGAAGCGACTGATTTCGAACATTTATCGCAGATCCGTGAAGGCAGCCGCGAGGACGCCATCGAGGGGCTGATGCTCAAGCGCAAGGACAGCCCCTATATCGCCGGACGCCGCGTGGGATACTGGTACAAGTGGAAGCGCGACCCGCTGCTGGTCGACTGCGTGCTGATGTATGCCCAGCGGGGCAGCGGCAAGCGGTCGAGCTTCTTTTCCGACTACACCTTCGGATGCTGGAACGGCGATCCCGACAAGGGTGCGCACCTACTGCCGGTCGGCAAGGCGTATTCGGGCTTCACCGACGAGGAGCTGAAGAAGATCGACAAGCATGTGCGGCAAAACACGATCAACCGTTTCGGCCCGGTGCGCGAGACCGAAAAGAAGCTGGTCTTCGAGGTCGCCTTCGACAGCGTCCACGAAAGCAAGCGCCACAAATCCGGCCTCGCAATGCGTTTCCCCCGCATCCACCGGATCCGCTGGGACAAGCCCCCGCACGAGGCCGACCGGATCGAAGCCCTGCGCGCCCTTATCGCCGATTGACGGCAAGCTCCCAGCCGCTAACCCTTTGCGGCACACTGGAGATACGAATGACCCACAAGGATTTGATCGTAAACGCGCACCTCAACATGCTGGGGACGCTCAGCGGATTGCTCGGGAAAGCCGCCGCGCACGAAAAGGGTAACGCGCTGCTTGGCGCCAAGCTTGCCGACGACATGCTGCCGCTTTCGACACAGGTTCGTTTCCTCTGCAACATGCCGGGTGAGGCCATGGCGCGGCTGATCGCGCTCGACTTCAAATCATCGGAAGACGACCCCGAAACCATTGCCGATGCGCGCAGCATGGTCGAAACGCGCAAGGCCGAGGTCGAGAAATGGTCGCAGCACAATTTCCTCGGCGAAGACGAGAAGATCGAGCTGGCCATTCCCAACGGCATGACCTTCGACCTCACTGCTGGCGAATATGTCCGCGACTGGGCCGTGCCGCAGTTCTATTTCCACGCGACGACCGCCTATGCCATCCTGCGCAGCGAGGGGCTGGAAATCGGCAAGGCCGATTTCGTCGGCTACATGTCCAAATACCTGCGTCAGCCCGCGGGCTAAGCTGCGCTAACCGCCAAGTGCCGCCGCGACGGCGGCAGAATGGTGCTTGGCATTCTCCGCGTAATGCGCGGTGCCCATGCGCATGCCGGCAACCGCCATGTCGTCGAGATCGCGCATTTTGCGCGCGGGGCGGCCGCCCCATAGCTCGCGCTCGCTCATCACCTTGCCTTCGGTGAGCATCGCGCCGGCCGCCAGCATGGCGTCGCTGCCGATCACCGCCTTGTTCATGGCAATCGCACCAAGGCCGACAAAACCGCGATCCTCGATCCGGCAGCCATGGACCATCGCCATATGCCCGATCAGCACGTCGTCACCGATGATCAGCGGGCTGCCATCGGGATCGCCGGGGCGTTCTGGGTCGCAGTGAAGCACGCTGCCGTCCTGCACATTGGTCCGCTCACCAATCACGATGCGGCTGACGTCGGCGCGCAGCACGCAATTGTACCAGATCGAGCTTCCGGCGCCGATGGTGACGTCGCCGATGATCGTGCAGCCGGGCGCGATGAAGGCGCTGTCGTGGATCTGCGGGGTCCTGCCGTGGATGGGGACGATGTTGACGCCGGGACGTGTTGTCATTTCTGGCTCTCCCATTGCTCTTTCGCGAGTGAATACTGGATCGTGCGGCGATCCTCGGGTGGATAGTCCGGATCGTCGAAATCAAGGTCTTTGCGCCGCACCATGCCGAGTTTTTCCATCAGCTTCCAGCTTGGCACATTGGCCTCACTCGTCAGGGCGACGACATATGGCGCGCCGACGCGGCCAAATGCCCATTCCAGCACGGCGCGCACCGCTTCTTCGGCAAGCCCAAGCCGCCAACGGTCCTCGCGGATAAGCCAGCCGATCTCGTGATCGCCCTGGTTGCGGGCGAGCGGATTATCGACACGCTTGATTCCCGCGTGTCCGACCATTTCGCCGGTCTCTTTCTCGATCAGGAACAGGAAGCTGAAGCCTTCGCGGGCGTATAGCGCCATCGACTTAGCATGTTTCGCCTCTATCTCGTGCAGTTCCTTCGGCCCGCCGAGCCGTGCCATGACCGTGGGAGTATTGAGGACGCGCATCTGTTCGGCGGCGTCGCTCTCTTCGATCGTGCGCAGGATCAGCCGATCGGTTTCGGCGATGATATCAGCCACTCCGGCCTTCCCACTCCTCGCGCGAGATCGAATAGACGATGGTAGTATCATCACCGAAGTCACTGTTTTTAAAATCGAGGTCGGGGCGATGCACCATACCGAGCCGCTTCATCAGCCCCCAGCTCGGGGCGTTGGGATGCACGGTTAAAGCGACCACCTGCTTCGCGTCGAAACGGTCAAAGGCGAGATCTAGCGACGCCATTGCGGCTTCCTTCGCATAACCCTTGCCCCAGGCATCTTCGCGCAGGCGCCAGCCCACTTCCATCTCGCCGAGAGGGCCGCCGTCCTGGTTGCAGCGCTTCAGGCCGCAAAAGCCGAGGATAGCACCATCCTCCTTGCGCTCGACGACCCAGAAGGTGTGGCCGTGATCCCGCTGGTATCCGAGCAACCTGTCCTGCGCGCCCTGCCGCTTGGCGTCATCGCAGACACCGCCCAGCCATGCCATGACGGCAGGCGTGTTCGTACCCTTCCAGAAGGGCTCCCAGTCCTCCTCACGCCAATCACGCAGGACCAGCCTTTCTGTTTCGTGAAGGAAGTCACCCATTGAGCAGGCGCGCCGCCACGGGCGCATGGTAGGTCAGCACGCCCGAACAGCCGGCGCGCTTGAAGGCGACGAGCTTCTCCATCAGCAGCGCCTCGCGGTCAGCTACGCCAGCCGCCGCGCCCGCCTCGATCAAGGCGTATTCCCCGCTCACCTGGTAGGCGAAGAGCGGCACGCCGAATTGCTGTTTCGCGCGCCAGATGACGTCGAGATAGGCAAGGCCCGGCTTGACCATCACGCTGTCAGCCCCTTCGGCGATATCCAGCGCGATTTCGCGCAGCGCCTCGTCCGCGTTAGCGGAATCCATCTGGTAGCTCTTCTTGTCGCCTTTCAGCAGACCTCCCGAGCCCACGGCGTCACGAAAGGGGCCGTAGAAGGCCGAGGCATATTTGGCGGCGTAGGCCATGATCTGCGCATTTGGAAAATCATTCATTTCCAGCGCCATGCGGATCGCTTTTACGCGACCGTCCATCATGTCGGAAGGCGCGATGATGTCCGCGCCCGCCTCTGCCTGGTTGAGCGCCTGGTCGACGAGGACCGCTACCGTATCGTCATTCAGGACGTAGCCACTATCGTCGATCAGCCCGTCCTGCCCGTGGCTGGTATAGGGATCGAGCGCGACGTCGGTCAGGATGCCGACCTCATTGCCGCATGCATCGCGTACCGCCTTGATCGCCTGGCACATCAGATTGTCGGGGTTGAGCGCCTCGTCGCCGCGCTCGCTGCGCTTGTCGGACGGCGTGTTCGGAAACAGCGCGATGCAGGGAATTCCCAGCTTCACCGCTTCCTTCGCGCGCTTGGCGATCCCGTCGACCGACCAGCGAGAGACGCCCGGAAGGCTGGCGACGGGTTCTTCCACGTCCTTGCCGCTGGTCACGAACAGCGGCCAGATCAGGTCGGCTGTCGTAAACACGGTTTCGCGATGCATGGCGCGGCTCCAGCCATGGGCGCGCGTGCGGCGAAGACGGGTGGCGGGATAGCTGGCGTCGGTCATGGCCCGAGCCTTGCCGCAAAGCGCGGCGCTTAGCAATCGGAGGCGGTCAGGAGACCTTGCGCGGCCGGTCGAGCTTGTCGATTTCGCGCTCGGGCTCAGCGGTCGCGGCTTCTTCAGCGGTCTGTTGGAGATCGGCCAGCGCTGCACCTTCCTCGACCTGCTTGAGCTTCTGCAATGCCTCGCGGAAGCTGCCGAGCTCGTTGCCCGAAAGCTGACGGCGCGTCACGAAGCTGACGGAGGTGGGGTTCACATGCTTGCCACCGCGATACATCTCGTAATGGAGATGAGGTCCGGTCGAGAGGCCGGTCGATCCGACATAGCCGATGACCTGGCCGCGCTTCACGCTCTGACCGCGGCGCACGGCGATGCGGCTCATGTGGCAATAGCGTGTGTCGATCCCGTTGCCGTGGCGGAGGCGCACTGCATTGCCGCAGCCGCCCATACGGCCAGCGCCGGTCACGCTTCCGTCGGTCACGGCCACGATCGGAGTCCCGTGCCGCGCCCGGAAGTCGACGCCCGCGTGCATGCGGCGGTATCCAAGTACAGGGTGGCGGCGCATGCCATAGCGCGAGCTCATCCGGCCGGGGACCGGAGCGACAAGCCCACCCTTTTCCTCGCCTTCGCCATCGGCACTGTAGAATTCGCCATCCTTGCCCCAGCGCATGAGGCTCACGCCATTGCGCGAGCCACGGTCGAGGCCGGCGTAGAGCAGCTGACCTGCCTGACGTTCGCCGGTGGCGGCGCGGCGGTGCGAGATGATCATGTCGAACTGGTCGGTCGAGCGCACATCGCGCTGCAGGTTCACATCCTGGCCTACGGCCTTGAGATAGGCCTGCACCGCACTGGCAGGTGCGCCTGCCGCGCGCGCGGAGCGGTAGAGGCTGTCACCGACCGTGCCGCGGATGCGCAGCGGCGTCTCATCGACACGGATCAGGCGGCGGGTAAGCGCGAGCGGCCCATCCTCGTCGAAACGGTCGATCTTGAGTTCAAGATCGAAGCGCGCGCGAAAGCTGAGTTGTTCAAGCGGCCTCGTCGCACCCGGTTCGGGGCGGCGGCCAAGTGTGATGTCGATCTGCGTGCCTGGTTCGAGCTCTTCGAGGTCGACCGCACCGGCGATCAGCGAAGTAACACGGTCGGCTTCGGCGCTCCCGATCCCTGCACGGCGCAAGGTCCGCTCCAGACTGTCGCCGCGGCCCAACGTTGCCAGCATCTGCATCTGCGGACGCTCTGGCGCTTCGGCGAGCGGGCGGACAAGCGCGGTCGGGCCCATGCGGCGGCCTGTATCGGCGCCCAGCGCGAGCGGAGTAATCATGTGGCTGCGAAACTCGCCGACCACTTCGGCATCGTCGGGCAGCGGCGATGCCGCCTCGAGCGGCGCGAAGTCGGGCCAGAAGGCAAGTGCAACAACCGACAGGCCGACGAACGTGCCCAGCCCGCGGAACCAGCGGCGCGAACCGATTTCGGCTCCAAGATCGGGCGCGATG
Organism: Erythrobacter sp.; assembly: GCA_013001165.1. Classification (GTDB taxonomy): domain Bacteria; phylum Pseudomonadota; class Alphaproteobacteria; order Sphingomonadales; family Sphingomonadaceae; genus Qipengyuania. The sequence goes on along the minus strand of JABDNC010000236.1, from coordinate 1,538 downwards.
TCGAGGTTTTCGATGCTGGAATAGACCCGGTCACGCATCGCGCTGAAGGATGCTGGGCGCGCGGGTGCTGCGTCAGACGTTTCGCCGAGCCCGGCGACCGTCTGCTTTTCCCCTTGTACTTTTCGCTCTGCGGAAAGTTTCACCCGTATCCTCTGTGTGGCCCCGAGGCTGGCATGCTGGGCTGCATGCCTTTCGTCCTCGTTGCCCTACTCCCTAAAAAAACAAAGTGAAATTCGTCTTAACCAACGACGAGGCGAGTCCCCTTGTCGACGAGTTGAGTGCAGCGGGCGGTGAACGGTTGCGCCCTTGGCCTCGCAATGCCACCTGTCAGGAGTGAACGACGCCCCGATCAAGGCGGTCCTCGGGCCTACAAACACCGGCAAGACCCACCTCGCCATCGAACGCCTTTGCGCGCATTCGAGCGGTGCGATGGGTTTTCCGCTGCGCCTGCTGGCGCGCGAGGTCTACGACCGGGTGGTTGCGATCAAGGGCGAGAAGGACGTCGCCCTGATCACCGGCGAACAACGCATCGAACCGCCGGGCGCGCGGTATCTGTGCTGCACGGTGGAGGCCATGCCGCGCTCTGCGAACGAGCGGGCTTTCGTCGCTCTGGACGAGGCGCAGCTCGGAGCGGATCGCGAACGAGGCCACGTCTTTACCGATCGCCTGCTCAATGCGCGCGGACGAGAGGAAACGATGCTTCTGGGCGCGGCGACGCTCGAACCAATGGTGCGATCGCTGATACCGCAGGCGGAGATTTCCGAGCGCCCGCGCTTTTCCACCCTCACCCATATCGGCCCGCGCAAGCTTTCGCGGCTCCCGCCGCGCAGCGCGATCGTCGCCTTCAGCGCGGAGCAGGTTTACGCCGTGGCCGAAATGCTGCGGCGCTTCCGTGGCGGCGCTGCAGTAGTGATGGGCGCGCTTTCGCCGGAAACGCGAAACAGACAGGTCGAATTGTACCAGAATGGTGAGGTCGATTATATCGTCGCCACCGACGCCATCGGTATGGGGCTCAATCTCGACGTCAATCATGTCGCATTTGCAGGCCTGGCGAAGTTCGACGGGGTTCGCATGAGGCGCCTGCATCCTGCTGAAATGGCGCAGATTGCTGGACGCGCGGGCCGCCACCAACGCGATGGCACTTTCGGTACGCTGGCCGGTGCTGGCGGCAAGGTGGGGCCATCGCCCGAATTCGCGGAGGAGGAAGTATACGCGATCGAGGAGCATCGCTTCGCGCCGATCACCAAGCTCTTCTGGCGTAATCCCGAACCGCGCTTCGATTCGCTCGGCACACTCATCGCGGATCTAGAACAGGCGCCCGAGCACGAGGCACTGCGTCTGGCCCCCGAGGCCATCGACCTCGCGACACTCAAGCGGCTCGCAGAGGAGCCGCTGGCGCGGGACCTTCGCGGGGCTGGCACCGTCCGGCGCTTCTGGGAGGCTTGTTCACTGCCCGACTTCCGCGCTCGTGGTCCCGATGTCCACGCCCGCTTTGTCGCACGGCTCTGGCAGGACCTGCGGCAGGGGTATATCGGTGC
>JABDNC010000242.1 GCA_013001165.1 Erythrobacter sp. | reverse complement strand
CAGGCGATCGCCGAAGACTGAGCTGACGTGCCTCAGTGGGCGCGCTGAATGCAGAAAATCCTGTAAGGCGCGTTCAGCCCGGCTTCGGTGAACCAGCCGCACCAGTCGAAAGGCGAATCTTTCTGGCCGTGGTACGCCGGGAAGTCGGGTCGACCAGCCAATGCAGGTTGACCTTGCGCAAGCCCTAGTGCGGCGATCAGCAGTACAGCCTTTTTCATTTTCGATAACTCCACGATATTGAGGAGCCATCGAATGTATCGCTGGAGGCAAAGCATTCGATTGTGGAAGGGCTAGGTAGTTCCACCTAGATTTCACGATTGAGTGGCACTTCCATTCGTGTCCGAAATCCTTACAGGCATCCACATGAGTGACACCCGTTTCGATCCGGCTACGGCCGATGCTCGCTGGCAGTCCGCATGGGACGAGGCGCAGACTTTCCGCGCCGACAGCAATTCCGAAAAGCCCAAGAGCTACGTGCTCGAGATGTTCCCCTATCCCAGCGGGCGCATCCATATCGGCCACGTGCGCAACTACACGATGGGCGACGTGCTCGCGCGCTACAAGAAGGCGACGGGTCACGAGGTCCTCCATCCGATGGGCTGGGACGCTTTCGGCATGCCCGCGGAAAACGCCGCGATGGAAAAGGGCGTGCACCCGGGCGGCTGGACCCGCGACAACATCGAACACATGAAGGCGCAATTGAAGCGCCTCGGCTTCGCGCTCGACTGGAGCCGCGAACTGGCGACCTGCGAGCCCGATTATTACGGCCACGAGCAGGCGCTCTTCATCGACCTCTATGAAGCCGGCCTCGTCTATCGCAAGGAAAGCGAGGTCAACTGGGACCCGGTCGACATGACCGTGCTCGCCAACGAGCAGGTGATCGACGGCAAGGGCTGGCGCTCGGGCGCGGAAGTCGAGAAGCGCAAGCTCAACCAGTGGTTCCTCAAGATCACCGACTTCGCCGAGGAATTGCTCGAAGGTCTCGGCAGCCTCGAGAACTGGCCCGACAAGGTCCGGCTGATGCAGGAAAACTGGATCGGCAAGTCGAAGGGCCTGGAATTCAGCTTCGACCTCTCGAACGGCGAGAAGCTGCCGGTCTACACCACGCGTCCTGACACGATCTTCGGTGCCAGCTTCGTTGCAGTCGCCGCCGATCACCCAATCGCGCAGGGCATCGACAGCGACGAGGCACGCGCCTTCATTGTCGAGTGCAAGAAGGGCGGCACCACCGCTGCCGAACTCGAGACCGCGGAAAAGCTTGGCTTCGACACCGGTATCACCGCAAGGCATCCGTTCACCGGCGCGGATCTGCCGGTCTTCATCGCGAACTTCGTGCTGATGGACTACGGCACCGGCGCCATCATGGCGGTGCCGGGCCACGACCAGCGCGACTTCGAATTCGCCACCAAATACGGCCTCCCTATCCCGCGCGTCGTCGCACCGAGCGTCGAGGATGCTGGCAAGGGTTTCGACGGAGAAGCCGAGGCGGGCGACGGCGTGATCGTCAATTCGGACTTCCTCGACGGGATGGAGGTCGAAGACGCGAAGCGCGAGATCATCCGCCGCATCGAGGAGCAGGGCAGGGGCGAAGGCAAGACCGTCTGGCGTCTGCGCGACTGGGGCGTTTCGCGCCAGCGTTACTGGGGCACTCCGATCCCCTTCATCCACTGCGAGACTTGCGGCGTGGTGCCCGCGCCCAAGGACAGCCTGCCGATCACGCTGCCCGAGGATGTCGATTTCCAGACGCCGGGCAACCCGCTGCTGCGCCACGCGACGTGGAAGCATGTCGACTGCCCCAAGTGCGGCGGCAAGGCGGAACGAGAGACCGACACGCTCGACACGTTCGTGGATTCGAGCTGGTATTTCCTGCGTTTCGCCAGCCAGCCCGCAGACAAGCCTTTCGATGCGGCAGAAGTCGCCAAGTGGATGCCGGTCGAGCAGTATATCGGCGGTATCGAGCACGCGATCCTGCACCTGCTATATGCCCGTTTCTGGACCCGCGCGCTCGCCCATATGGGCCAGATCGAGGTCAAGGAGCCTTTCGCCTCGTTGTTCACGCAGGGCATGGTGACGCACGAGACCTACAGCCGTGCCGGGGACGGCAAGTCCGTCTATTTTTCGCCCGATGAAGTCGATCGCACCGCCGATGGCGCGACACTCAGGGCCGATGGCAAGCCGGTCGAGATCGGTCGCGTCATCAAGATGTCGAAGTCGAAGAAGAACGTCGTCGACCCCGACACGATAATCGACACCTATGGCGCCGACGCCGTGCGCTGGTTCATGCTCTCTGACAGCCCACCAGAGCGCGACCTGCCGTGGTCGGAAGCGGGCATCGAAGGCTGCTGCCGCTTCGTCCACCGCCTGTGGCGCCTGTTCGGTGCCTATGAGGCCGGAGCCGAGGGCGAGGACAAGGCTCTGGCGCGCAAGACGCACCAGACTATCGCTGCTGTTGCAGAAGACATCGAGGCGCTGGGCTTCAACAAGGCCGTCGCGCGCCTCTATGAGCTCACCGGTGCAGTCGAGAAGGCGAAGCCCTCGGCCAGTCGTAGCCATGCGATCCGCAGCCTCGTCCAGATGGTCGCGCCGATGATGCCGCACCTTGCCGAGGAAGCATGGGCCGGTCTTGGCGAAAGCGGGATGGTGGCCGATGCCGCCTGGCCCGAAGTCGACCCGGCGCTGCTGGTCGAGGACGAGGTCACCATCGCCGTTCAGCACAAGGGCAAGCTGCGCGATACGCTGACCGCTCCCAAGGGCGCTTCGAAGGAAGACCTCGAGGCGATGGCGCTGTCGTCCGAGAAGGTGCAGCGTTCGCTCGACGGTGCAGAAGTGCGCAAGGTCATTGTCGTGCCCGACAGATTGGTGAATATCGTCACCTGATGCGCATTCTCCTGACTCTCGCTTCGGCCCTTTCGCTTTCCGCATGCGGGCTTTCACCCATGTATGCAGGCGGCGGCAGCGGCGAGGTGGCGCAGGGGCTGGCAGCGGTCGACGTTCCACCGATTCCGGGCAAGGCAGGCTGGCTCGTGCGCAATGCGCTGGTCGACAAGCTGGGCGCGGCCGGTGTCGCGAGCCCGCGCTATCGACTCGATGTAAGGCTGGACGACAGCCTCGAAGGATTGGCCGTCCTCGCCGACGATACCGTCAGCCGCGAACGCCGCACGCTGCGCGCGCGCTACCAGCTGGTCGATGCCGCAACCGGTGAAATCCTGCTCGATGCGACCGAGGGCACCGACGCGGGTATCGACGTGGTATCCAGCGAATATGCGACAATCGCCGCCGAACAGTCCGCCCTTGAAAACCTTTCGGTCGAAATCGCCGATCGTATCGTGACCCGCGTCGCCTTGACCCTGCGTGACGCGAACTCGGGCAACCAGTGAAGCTGACTGGCCGCGATTTCGCCGCCAAGGCACGCGGCGCTGCCGAGACCTGCTCGGTATTCTTCTTTTGTGGACAGGATGAAGCGGGCGCCAGCGCGGCTGCGAACGACCTCGTCGCCATGCTGCCCGAACCGGGCGAGCGGGTCGAAATTCCCGGTGCGGAACTGCGCGCCGACCCGGCAAAGCTCGGCGATGAAGCACGCTCCAGCTCACTCTTCGGCGACAAGCGGCACATCTGGTCGCGCGTCGCCGGAGACGAGGCACACGAGGCGCTCAAGACACTGCTGGAAACCGGCGACATGGGCGCTGGCGAAGCCTGTCCGGTGATCGTTGTCGCCACTTCGGCCACCGACAAGTCGCGCACCGCCAAGCTGCTTGAGAAGCGCAAAGACGCGGTGGTGGCGATGTTCTACCCGCCCGATCTGCGCTCGGTCACGCAGAGCGTGCGCGGCATGGGCGATGCCGTCGGCGTGCGTCTCGACGGGGCAGTGGCAGAACGGATCGCTCGCGCCGCCGGTCTCGACGTACGTCTCGCGCAAAGCGAAGTGACCAAGCTCGCCATCTATCTCGACGCGAGCCCACAGTCGCCGCGCCCCGGGACGATGGAAGACCTCGACGCCATCGGCGCAGCGACCGAGGAAGACGGCTTTGCGAGCCTCGTGAATGCCGTGCTCGCGGGGCAGGGTCCCAAGGTCGCCACCGAGATCGCGCGGATGAAACAGATCGGTCTCAATCCGGTCGGCACGCTTCTCGCGGTCGAACGTAGGGCTGCCCAGCTTGCGCGGATTTCCGCTGCGCTCGGCAATCGTCGCTACCAGGATCTCGACAAGGGCGAGAAGGCACGGCTCGGCATCTTTTGGAAGGAAGAGCGCGAGATTGCCGAGCAGGTCCAGCGCTGGCGCGGCCCGAAGCTCGACCGGCTGACCATGCGCCTCACTGAACTGCACCGCGAACTGCTCACCAACAGCCAGTCATCGGAATTGCTGCTGGCCCAAGGCCTCACTGGCATAGCGCGCGTCGCTGGCGCGGGACGCCGCTAACCTTCCATCCATTTCTGCAGCTTTGCCGTGGCGAGCCCGTCGCGGCAGGTCTGCGGCGAGAGCAAGCTTCGAGCTAGCGAAAGCGACCGGCCAGCCAGTTGCGATGTGCGCGCGAGGATTCCGCTGTCGTCTTCCGCCCGATCCAATGGGTGCTGGCCGATCCTGCCGCCCAAGCGTCCCGACGCCATCGAGGCGATCACGCTGACGTCCTTGCGCGCATCGAGATCCTGCACGAGCAGCGCTTCGGCCCTGTCGAGCATCTCGGCAGCAACGGCCTGCTGGCATGATGTTTCCGCCAGAAAGCCCGGGCGCCGCCATCTGTCTACGAGGGCGAAAACCAAGGCGGCGGGGCGGTCGAAGCGCTCGCGCTCGGCGCGCTCCCAGAATGCGGCCCACTCGATGCGGTTTTGCGCGCACCACAGGTCGACATCGATCAAAGCCATCGGGCCGACGTTGAGAAGATGCGAGCAGGCCGCGTGAACCACCAGGTGAACCAGCATGTCGGAGGCCTCCGGTATGGCTGCACCAAGCCTGTCATCGTGACGCGCGCGCTCCAGGATCGACCGGTTGTCTCCAACGGGCATGGGTGCACCCGGAAGCGGCGCACTTCCCCAGATGTGCCCGTGAATTTCGCACATCACACCCTCGGGCGAATGTAGCGGCGGCATATGTGCCATCACCCGCGCCGAGAGCCCAAGTGCCGTTACCGAGAAATCGGGCCCGGACCAGCCAGCGTTCCTGAGAAGCTCGTAGGCCCGCGACGCCTGTTCTTCGGCGACGAGTACATCGATGTCCCGCATCACCCGCTCGGCAGGTCCAGGCCAGACCGTCCATGCGAGCGCCGAGCCTTTCAGCGCGATGGCGTCGATGCCCTCGTCCGCGAGAATGCTGGCTGCCTGCAGCAGGGCGCGGCGTTGGGCGAGGATCGTGATCCCATTGGCGCGGTGCGCATTCGACCATCCGGCCGCGATAGTGTCCGGGATGGCTTCAATTTCGCCGCGCGATATCCTGCCGTGGAGGAAGGGTCTCAACCGGTGCTCGCTGGCGAGCCGGTCAAGATCGCGCCAGTCTTCCTGCGAGAGGGCAGCACATTCTGCGGACCGGTGCCCGCACAGCGCCAGCAGCGCCCGCCCGATCCGGGCGCGCTGGCCCGTCCCGGTCATCAGTTCTCGGGAACGGAGAAGGTGCCGGTGACCCGGCCGTCCGAGGAATTGCCTTCACCCGTGACCGAGGAAGAGCCGCTCGCACGGCCATCGATACTCGACACGCCGCTCGCCAAGTCGATCACGAGGCGTCCTCCATTGAGCGTATCACCGCCCCGATTGAGGCGAACGTTGCCCGCCATGGTGATGACACGGCGGTTGAAATCATAGACGGCCGTATCGCCCTGGGCGCGCTCGTTGCCGCGCGTCACGGTGACGCCGCCAGTGGCCATGATACGCTGGATGCTTAGGTTTCCGGCATCAGAATAGTTCACGATGGTGCGCGCCGCGCTGAGGTTGAGACCAGCCTGCGTGATCTTCACATTGCCCGACAGGACGACGCGGTTCTGCCTGTCTTGGAGTTCGATCCGGTCGGCCGCGTAAGAGACCGGCGCGTTCGAATTGTGGCTCGCGATCGCCTGCGCGGACAGCTGGATGCCGCCCAGTGCTGCGGCGGTCAGGGCGAAACCTGCGGCGGCGCTCTTGATCATTGTGGGAATCTGGTTCGTCATCACGGCATCCTCAGCTTTCCGGGCTCCATCCGGAGGCGCGCCTGACCCGACAGGGTAATCCGGCGTTCGTTGAGATCGGCAGTCAGGCGGTTGGCGCTGAATGTGCCAGCGGGGATCGCCCCTTCCACTCCGCCGGAACCGACCAGCGTCTTTTCCTCGAGGTCGAGCGATACGCCGCTCACGCGCATGCGATAGCCGTCCGCGGCCTCCATGCGCATGGTCCCGTTGATCGCGACCACTTCCTCGTTGATGTCATATTGGCCGCCCGGCGCTTCAACGCGTGCCGGGCCATCGTTCATCAGCATGCGCGCGACGAGATCGTCCATCCGTACGATTCCTTCCGCGCTCGATTTTTGGACTGCTTCGCCGGCGGTGAGCGAGAAGGGGCGACCCTGCTCGTCCTGTCCCCGGTAGAGCGCATTGTCGACGCGCAGGCGTTCGGTGATCACGGCCACTTCGTTTCGATCGAGCAAAAAGCTGATCTCCCCGCGCGGGCTCAGCGGGGTAATCACCATCAGCGCGGCAACTACGCCCACGCCCATAGGCAGCGTGCGGGCGAGAAACTTGACTAGTTTGTCATGACTTCCGCCCGGCGCAGCGAAATGCTGGCGGCGCGAGCGCAGCTGCTTCGCCTCCGGCGTTTCAATCCTGCGCTTGCGGAATACCATGGTCCTTTAACGCTCCATCAGCCCATATGGCTGAATATATCGTGATCCTGCCATCCCAGGATGTCGAGATGGGCGCGTGCAGGAAGGAAATCGAAACAGGCCTGCGCCAGTTCCTTGCGGCCTTCGCGTTCCAGCCTGCGGTCGAGCTCTTCCATCATCCGGTGGAGGAAGCGCACGTCGCTGGCGGCGTATTCGCGCTGGGCCTGGTTGAGTTCGGGGCCGCCCCAATCGGACGATTGCTGCGCCTTGGAGATGCTTTCGCCGAGCAGTTCCTCGACGAGGTTCTTGAGGCCATGGCGGTCGGTATAGGTGCGCACCAGCTTGCTCGCGATCTTGGTGCAATAGCACGGTGTCGCAGTGACCCCGAGGTAGTACTCGATGGCGGCAAGATCGAAGCGTGCGAAGTGAAATAGCTTCAGCCGCTCCGGATCGGCGAGGACCGCCTTCAGATTGGGCGCGTCATAAGTGCTCTCGGGGCCGAAGCGCACGAGATGCTCGTCGCCTTCGCCGTCGCTGATCTGGACGACGCACAGACGGTCGCGGATCGTTACGAGACCCATGGTTTCGGTATCGACGGCCACCGGGCCATCGGCGAGGACGCCTTCGGGAAGGTCTTCTTCGTGGAAATGCACTGCCATAGCGCGTCGCCTTAGGCGGAATGGGGATAGTAGGGAAGGGGCCACTGGTCGCCTGCGCGCCGCCGGTCCAGAATGCCTCGCATGAGCGAGAGCGTACCTGCAGGCTGGAAAAGCATCCTCGATCCCGTGCTGGCGAGCGAGGAAGCGCGTCGGCTGGGCGGCTGGCTGCGCGCGGAGGAGGATGCGGGAAAGGCGGTCTATCCGCCGCGCGGGAGCCGGCTGAAGGCGCTGGAGCTGACCCCGCTCGACGCGGTGAAGGTTGTGATCCTCGGGCAGGATCCTTACCACGGGCCGGGGCAGGCGATGGGTTTGAGTTTCTCCGTGCCGGAGGGCGTGAAAGTGCCGCCGTCGCTGCGCAACATCTACAAGGAGCTGGAAGCCGACCTCGGCATCGAGGCGCCTGCCCATGGCGATCTCAGCAGGTGGGCGCGGCAGGGCGTGCTGCTCCTCAACAACACGCTGACGGTCGAGGCGGGGCAGGCGGGCAGCCATGCGGGGCGTGGCTGGGATGCGGTGACCGATGCCTGCGTGGCGGCGGTCGCGGCGCGCGAGGCGCCGAGCGTCTTCATCCTTTGGGGCAGTCATGCGCAAGCCAAGGCGAAGCGGATCGCAGGTCTGCGTGACGGACGGCATCACCTTATCGAAACCCCGCACCCGAGCCCGCTGTCTGCCTATCGCGGTTTCTTCGGCTCGAAGCCCTTCAGCCGGTCCAACAGCTTCCTCGAAGCGAACGGGCGCGGGGCGGTGGACTGGCGCGTGTAGGACGCAAGTTGGACTGGCCGAGCGCAAGGCTACAGGCTGGAACACGTGGAACACATGGAACACTGTGCTGGTGGAAAATCCGCTGGCCGCGCACGAGACCTTCGAAACGCGCGCAAATGTAGGATTTCCGTGTGGCTGAATGAGGCGAACTTGCCATCGTCAAGGCTCTGTAGGAACACGCTTTCATGACCGATGAAGAGGCCCGCATCCACTTGATCGCCCGCCGCGAGGCACTCGACGCCGAGGACACGGCCAATGCGGATTCGCGCGACACGGTCGAACTGCAACAGGACAGCGTCGGCCGCCTCAGCCGGATGGACGCGCTACAGCAGCAGGCGATGGCCCAGGCTACCGCGCGGCGTCGGGTGGCGGAGCGCGCTCGGATCGAAGCGGCGCTGGCGCGGCTCGACGCGGGCGAATGGGGCTGGTGCACAGCCTGCGGCAACGCAATCGCGGAGAAGCGGCTGGCACACGATCCAAGTGTAGCGCTGTGTTTGGAGTGTGCGGGGTGACCTGAAGCATGCCAGCGCCCGGCTTGCAGGGATCGGGATTTCTCTCCACCTTGATGCTTCTGCCGAGTCGTTCAGCGCAAGCTGCGGGACGGCGAGGGCGCGGGAAGGTAAGCATCGAGATTTGAGCGACGTCTTCATTTCTTATGCACGAGCGAATTATCCGCAGGCTCGCGCGATGGCGCAGGGGCTATCGGATGCCGGTTACGATGTCTGGATCGACGACGAACTGCCTGCGCATCGTGCTTTTTCGACTGTGATCGAAGAGAAGTTGTGCGCGGCGAAGGCGGTGCTGGTCCTATGGTCGAAGGATTCCCGGGCATCGCGGTGGGTGCCGGCAGAAGCCGACATGGCTTATAATCAGGACAAGTTGGTCCAGGTCAGCGTCGATGGCGAGCTGCCGCCATTGCCGTTCAACCGCATTCACTGCGAACCCGCGCTCGGATGGGATGGCGATGTTTCAGCCACCGTCTGGCGCAAGGTTCTCGCCAGTATCGAGGAACTGGCAGGGCCCGCTGCCTTGGTTAGCGGTGATCCCGGCACCGGGCCCTCTGCGCAAATGGGCACGAAGCCATGGGATCTGGCGGCCCCGGGGGAGGAGAACCTTCCTCGTGAACGCCTAAACAATGTTACCTCGAAGCCTTCTATCGCCGTCATGCCGTTCCAGCAGGTGGGCGAAGAAACCGACGAGTGGTTTCCCGACGCGGTCGCGGATGAGATCACGGTCGCACTCGCGCGCTTCGGCAAGTTTTTCGTGCTGTCGTCGATCAGCACACTCCGCCCTGAATACAGGGATCGTGCGCCCGAGGAAGTAGCGACGGAACTTGGCGCCCGCTATGCCCTCAGCGGCAAAATCCAGCGCTCGGCTCAGCGCGTGAGGTTCATTGCGCATCTCGATGACGTGATCGAAAAGCGCATGGTCTGGTCAGAACGGTTCGACGAAAATCTCGATGACTTGTTCGAACTGCAGGATCGGATTGCGAGGACCGTTGCGAAGAGTATCGGTGTGTCGATAGGCGACGCTGAGGCCCGTCGTGCCCGGCACCAGCCATCGCGCGATATCCGCGATATCTACTATCAGGCAAATCTGCTGATCCAGCGGATCGACCCAAAATCGATAGCCACCGTGCTCGACCTTGCCGAACGCGCACTCGAGATCGAACCGGAAAACTCGTGGGCCGCGTCGATGGCAGCGCTTGCCACCGGATTCCAGTACCTGCTCGGCTGGACGTCGGACCGTGAACTGAAGCGCAAACAAGCAATCCGATACTGCGAAATCGCGCTCAAGGATCCCGATGCCGACGAGCGGGTCTTCGGCCTGTGCGGTCCCGCATTGAATTGCGTTGGACACAAGATCGAACTGGCGCACCAGCTCACGGACAAAGCGATCGAGATAAACCCCTGCGACGCGGGCAGCCTCTTCTGGGGCAGCTGGATGGACGTGACGACAGGCAATTCCGAACGGGGGATCGAGCGAGCGCGGACCTCGCTGGCGGTCAATCCCAAGTCGGGCATCGGCCACCTCATAGCCATTCCGCATGCGATCGGCCTGATCCAGCTCGGCGAGTATCAGGAAGCAGCCGAAATGCTGGGCAAGGTCGTCGAGGTTTCGGCGCAGGGCGACGCGCTTGCGGCACTGGCGATTGCCTTGGTCAAACTGGACCGGATCGACGAAGCACAGGAGGTTTATGCCCGTCTCGATGTTTCCGGACGCGCCATCGGAGGGCTGGCGCTCATGCAGAAGCCCGAGCACAGGCAAATGGTCGAGGAGTGCCTCGCTATCGCCAGTGTAGCCTAGCGATGCCGTAACTACCTCGGCAATTCGCTGACCCCCATCAACGCCTCGTCCACCGCACGCGCACACTGGCGGCCTTCGCGGATGGCCCAGACGACCAGGCTCTGACCGCGGCGCATGTCGCCGCAGGCGAAGACGTTCGGTTCGCTGGTGAGGTACCACTGGGTGTCGGCGGCGACATTGCCGCGTCCGTCGAGCTCCACGCCTGCCCGGTCGAGCAGGCCCCGGCGCTTGGGGCCGGTGAAGCCCATGGCGAGCAGGATGAGGTCGGCCTTCAGCGTGAACTCGCTGCCTTCCACTTCCTTGATCTTGCCGTCGACCCATTCGATCCGCACGCATTCGAGACCGGCGACATCGCCGTTTTCCTCGACCACGCGCTTGGTCAGCACGGCCCAGTCGCGGTCCACGCCTTCCTCGTGGCTGGAGGAGGTGCGCAGCTTGACCGGCCAGTCGGGCCAGGTCAGCGCCTTGTCCTCGTGCTCGGGAGGTTTGGGCATGATTTCGAGCTGCGTGACGCTGGCTGCGCCCTGCCGGTTGCTCGTGCCCACGCAGTCCGAACCTGTGTCGCCGCCGCCAATCACGATCACATGCTTGCCGGTTGCGGTGAGCGAACCGCGCGGGGCGGCGCGCACTTCGTCGTCGCCCGCGTTGCGCTTGTTCTGTTGCGTGAGGAATTCCATAGCATAGCGCACGCCCGCAAGCTCTGAACCGGGAATGTCCAGCATGCGCGGCTCTTCCGCGCCGCTGGCCAGCACCACTGCGTCGAAATTCTCCTTCAGCGCGTCGAAGCTGACTTCCACGCCGACTTCGGATGAGGTGCGGAACTGCACGCCCTCGGCTTCCATCTGCACCGCGCGGCGATTGATGAGGTGCTTCTCCATCTTGAAGTCGGGGATGCCATAGCGGAGCAATCCGCCGATCCGGTCGGACTTCTCGAAAACGGTGACAGCATGGCCTGCACGCGCGAGCTGCTGCGCGGCGGCAAGACCTGCGGGGCCGCTGCCGATGACCGCGACCGATTTGCCCGTCGGCTTGGCTGCCGGCTCCGGCTTGACCCAGCCTTCCTTGAAGCCCTTGTCGATGATCGCGCATTCGATGCTTTTGATCGTCACCGGCGCATCGACGATGTTCAGCGTGCAGGCCGCCTCGCACGGGGCGGGGCAAATGCGGCCGGTGAACTCGGGGAAGTTGTTGGTCGAGTGCAGGACTTCGAGCGCGTTCTTCCAGTCGTCTTCATAGACGAGGTGGTTCCAGTCCGGGATGATGTTGTTCACCGGACAGCCGTTGTGACAATAGGGAATGCCGCAGTTCATGCAGCGCGCGGCCTGCTTGCGCAGCGCGTCGGGGTCGTGCGGGACCGCAAATTCCTTGTAGTTCTTCAGCCGTTCGGCGGGATCAAGATAAGTGCGATCCTCGCGCTCGTATTCGAGAAAGCCGGTTTCCTTACCCATTACTCTGCAGCCTCCATTGCCGCATCTTCGCGCTCTTCCTCGAGCGTCTTGAGCGCGCGTGCATAGTCGCGCGGCATCACCTTGCGGAAGTTCTTGAGTTCGTTCGCCCAGTCATCGAGCAGCGCCTTAGCGCGGCCCGAGCCAGTGTGGAGGTGGTGACGCTCGATCAGCACCTTCAGGCGTTCCGCATCGTGGTAAAGCGGATCGCCCATACCCGGATTGTCGACGGACTGGCCTCGCTGCTGGGGCTTGCCCCAGCTCTTTTCAGCGCCCTCTCCGTCGCCCGGATGCACGTCGAGCACATCGACCTGCGCGTGGTTGACGAGGCGGGTGAAGTCGCCATCGGGATCATAGACATAGGCGATGCCGCCGCTCATGCCCGCAGCTACGTTGCGCCCGGTCTTGCCAAGGATGCAGACGGTGCCGCCGGTCATGTATTCGAGTGCATGGTCGCCCGTGCCCTCGACAACCGCCACGGCGCCCGAATTGCGGACCGCGAAACGTTCGCCCGCAACGCCAGCGAAATAGGCCTCGCCCGCAATCGCGCCGTAAAGCACGGTGTTGCCGACGATGATGTTGTCGGTCGGTTCGCGGCCGACGCTTTCCGGCGGTTTGACCGCGATGCGGCCGCCCGACAGACCCTTGCCGACATAGTCATTGGCATCGCCGGTGAGGCTCATGGTCACGCCATGCGCGAGCCACGCGCCGAAGCTCTGTCCGGCAACACCGGTCAGGTCGATGCGGATCGTGTCCTGCGGCAGGCCGGCATGGCCGTGCGCCTCTGCGATCCGGCCCGAGAGCATCGTGCCCACGGTGCGGTTCACATTGCGGATCTCGCGGCTAACCTGGACTGCCTGCCCGCTCTCGATGGCCGGCTTGCAGGCCTCGATAAGCTCGACGTCCATCGCGGCGGCAAGGCCGTGGTCTTGCGTTTCGGTGTGGTGGAGCGGCTGGCCCTCCTGCATCGGCACCGCGTGCAGGATGCGCGAAAGGTCGACGCCGTGCGCCTTCCAGTGGCGGGTCACCCGGCGCATGTCGATCTTGTCGACGCGGCCGACCATTTCCTCGACCGTGCGGAAGCCCATCTCCGCCATGATCTGGCGTAGTTCTTCAGCGACAAAGAAGAAGTAGTTGATGACGTGTTCGGGGGTGCCGGTGAAGCGCTTGCGCAGTTCCGGGTCCTGCGTCGCCACGCCGACGGGGCAGGTGTTGAGGTGGCACTTCCTCATCATGATGCAGCCCGCCGCGATCAGCGGAGCGGTCGCGAAACCGAACTCGTCCGCGCCCAGAAGCGCGCCGATGGCGACATCGCGCCCGGTGCGCAGGCCGCCGTCGACCTGCACCGCGATACGGCTGCGCAAATCGTTGAGGAGCAGGGTTTGCTGCGTTTCGGCAAGGCCGATCTCCCAAGGGCTTCCTGCATGCGTCAGGCTGGTCAGTGGGCTTGCGCCGGTGCCGCCTTCATAGCCCGAGATGGTGAGGTGGTCGGCCTTCGACTTGGAGACACCGGCAGCGACCGTGCCCACGCCGACTTCGGACACCAGCTTCACCGAGATACGGCTGTCGGGCTGAACGTTCTTGAGGTCGTGGATCAGCTGCGCGAGATCCTCGATCGAGTAGATGTCATGGTGCGGCGGCGGCGAGATGAGGCCCACGCCCGGGGTCGAATGGCGCACCTTGCCGATACGCTTGTCGACCTTGTGACCGGGCAGTTGGCCGCCCTCGCCAGGCTTTGCGCCCTGCGCCATCTTGATCTGGATATCGTCCGAATTGACGAGATATTCGGTCGTCACGCCAAAGCGGCCGCTTGCAACCTGCTTGATGCGGCTGCGCATCGAATCGCCATTATCGAGCGGGCGGAAGCGTTCCGGCTCCTCGCCGCCTTCGCCCGTGTTCGAGCGACCGCCGATGCGGTTCATCGCGATCGCGAGCGTCGAGTGTGCCTCGTGGCTGATCGAGCCGAAGCTCATCGCGCCGGTGCTGAAACGTTTCACGATCTCCGCGGCGGGTTCGACTTCTGAAATGTCGAGCGGACGCTCGGCCTTCTTGAGCTCCATCAGCCCGCGGATCGTCAGCAGACGTTCGGACTGTTCGTTTACGCTGGCCGCGAATTCGTCGTAATTCTTCGCGTCCTTGCCGCGCACCGCGTGCTGGAGGCTGGCGATGTTCTGCGGGGTCCAGGCGTGGTCTTCGCCGCGGATGCGGTATTGGTAGATACCGCCGACATCGAGCATGCCCTTGTAGAGCGGACTGTCGCCGAAGGCCTGCGCGTGGCGGCGCACCGTCTCGCGCGCAACTTCCTTGAGGCCGATGCCTTCGATCGTGGTCGCGGTGCCGGTGAAATAGGTGTCGACGAACTCGGAGGACAGGCCGA
>JABDNC010000218.1 GCA_013001165.1 Erythrobacter sp. | reverse complement strand
TTGCGCTCCAGCCGCTTCATCTTTGCCGCCAGCTCATCTAGTTCGTTGGAGGTGAACCCGGTGCCGACATTGCCCTTGTAGACCAGGTCGTCGCCATCGTGCTGAGCCATCAACAACGAAGCGAAGGGGCGTCCCTTCGCCTTGCTCGCCTTCCACCCGACGATCACGAATTCTTGCCGCCGCGTGCACTTGACCTTCACCCACGCTTTGCTGCGCGAGTGCCGATAGGGAGCGTCGATTTTCTTGGCGATAATGCCTTCCTGGCTGGCGTTGCACATGGCCTTATACAGCTTCTCGCCCGCGCCGATGATGTGATCGGCCACATGGATTGGGGGGGCAGCGGTGGAGAGCAGCGCTTCGAGCCGTTCCTTGCGCTCGATATTGGGCAGTTCGGTGAGATCGGCGCCATCCAGCGACAAGAGGTCGAAGGCGTGGAGTGCCAGCGCGTCGCTTTTCGACTGGCTTCCGTGCCCGCGCTTCAGGATCTGCTGGAGCGTTGAAAAATCGGGATTGCCCTTCGCGTCGTAGGCGACGATCTCTCCGTCAAGCAGGCAAGCTGGAAGCTGTAGTGTCGCGATCGCATCGACAAGCGGCGCGAACTTGTCGGTCCAGTCCTTTCCGTTGCGCGTATAGACACGAACGTCATCGTCTTTCGCTGCGATCATCGCCCGATACCCGTCGAACTTAATCTCGTGCATCCACTCATTGCCGGTGGGAACATCGTCGACGAGTGTCGCGAGCTGAGGCTTGGCGAATTTCGGAAGCCGCGCCGATGTGCGTTTGCCGCGGGATTTCGCCTTCTGGGCATTGGGCGACGAGGCCTTTTCCATCTGCGCGAGAAACGCCTCGTCCTTCTTCCCCGCAAGCGGGTATTCGCCCTTTTTGTCGGCGGCGATTTCGGCCATCGAGCGCCCGGTGAGCACGCTGGTCAACTCGCGTTCGACCAAGGCGTCGCCTTCCTCGGCGTGCCTGTCCTGCAATTTGCGCAGGAGCCAGTTCTCGCGTTTCTCGCCGGGCTTCTTTTTCAGCCGGATCAGCAACCATTCGCCCTGCATGCGTTCGCCCTCGAGGCAGAAGTGGAGGTGGCCCTGGTCGATATCCCTCGCGCTCTTACCCTTAATGGGGGCCCAGCTGCCGCGATCCCACAGCATCACCGTGCCGCCGCCATATTCGCCCTTGGGAATTGTCCCCTCGAAATCGGCGTAGGACATCGGGTGGTCCTCAGTCCGCACGGCAAGCCGTTTGATGTCGGGATCGGGCGAAGGCCCTTTAGTTACCGCCCAGCTTTTTAGCACGCCGTCGACTTCGAGGCGCAGGTCCCAATGTAGGCGCGTGGCATCGTGTTTCTGCACGATGAAGAGATCCCCGCTCTCGCTGTTTTGTGCCGCCCCCGACGGTTCGGGCGTCTTCTCGAAATCACGCTTGGCGTTGTAGGTCGCGAGCGGATCGGACGGCTTGCGCTTGGCCACCATGTCAGGCGCTTTTCTTGCGTTTCGAACCCGACTTGCCGCCCGATGCTTTCTTCTCCCCGACCGACTTCTTGAGCGCTGCCATGAGGTCGATAACGTTTCCGCCGCCTCTCTCCGGCTCGTCCACGTCCTCGATGATCGCCTTCTTGCTCTTAGACTTCGCCTTCTTGTCGATCAGTTTCTTCAGCGCATCGACATAGCGGTCCTCGAACTCGCTCGCATCGAAGGGCGCGCTCTTCTCCTCGATCAGCGTAGTGGCGAGGTCGAGCAATTCCTTCTTCGGCTTCGCCTCATCGATATCGTCGAAAAAGGCTTGCCCATTGCGCACCTCGTCGGCGTAACGCAGAGTTTCGAGCAACAAGCCTTTTCCGCACGGCTTGATCGCGACAAGCTTCTCGCTCCCGCGCACCGACAACTGGCCGAGCGCCACCTTCTTCGATTTCCGCAGGGCTTCCCGCAGCACTACGAAAGCCTCCTCGGCCAGATCGTCCTTCGGCGCAACGTAATAAGGTTTTTCGAAATAGAGCGGATCGATCTCGCACGCCTCGACGAACTGGACGAGTTCAAGCGTCTTCCTGCTCTCGATCTTGACCGCCTCGATCTCCTCGTCCTCGAGCAGGACGTATTCGCCCTTGGAAACCTCGTAGCCCTTGATGATCTCGTCGCGATCAACCGGGCCGACGCCGGGAACGGTCTTCTCGTATTTGACCCGCTTGCCGCTCGGTTCGTGGATTTGATTGAACCTGATTTTCGCACCCGATTTGCTCGCCGAGTAGATTTCCACGGGGATGGAAACCAGCGCGAGCCTTATCTGTCCCTGCCAATATGCGCGTGCCGCCATCTTATCCTCCATTCGCCGAGTCAGCGAATGGGGGGCATTTTGGTTTCGAAAGGGAGATCCAAAAATGGATCCACTCCCCCGCCAAGGTGGCAAAGCCTATGTCTGGGTCGGAGCGCAGCAGACTAATAGCGGACCTTCGGCTTACGGCCCAAAAGCTGCCGTTCGGGGAGGACATCGCTAAATGACGGGGATGGGGCCGTGAGCGGACAGTCCGAAATTCATGCGCCAGTAGCGCGAAGCAGACACCCGAGCTCCACCTTAATTGCTAATCAGGGTATCCCACAAACCGATCTGGCCCGCATTGCATATGCTGAGAGGTGAAGGAACTCCCCTTGATCTTTTGCGTACGAGTTTTGACGCGAGCTTGAGCCGACCACGCGATGAACGACTTGGCACAGGTGATAGCCAGGAAATCAATCGCGCCTCTTTCCTGTCTCGATCGCAAAGCGAGAACCTCGCCTCGGGCGCAGTTGCGCGCTCACATAGGGGAGGCGATCGATTCTGGCGTACTTCCGCCCGATCTCAATCTCCCCTCCTCGCGTAAGCTGGGCCAACAGCTCGGCGAATTCTAGCCTTCGGTCGCCCTCACGTATCGCAAATCTTACACTTTGCTAACCGGAGCTAGGGCGGCAAATGGTGTGACCAGAATTATCTTCGAAATGTGAATTCTGAATACGACAACCGCACCTTTATCGCTTTGTATAATCGAATATCCTGTGCGCAATTGCGGTCTATGGAGATGCTCGATGAAAGCGATAATGTTGCACGATTATGGCGAAGGTGCCGAGTTTAAGCCTGCCAATGTTGCCAAACCTGATGTGACGCCCGGCCATGTGCTGCTGCGCGTTGCAGCCACCAGCGTGAATACTGTCGATACAATGATCCGCAGCATGGGCAACGAACTCGCGCCGATCTCGCCATCCTTGCCTGCGGTTCTCGGCATGGATTTTGCCGGAACGATCGAAGCGGTCGGCGACGGGGTGGAAGGTTTCGCGGTCGGTGATGAGATTTACGGCTGCGCTGGCGGGCTTGCCGATCTACAGGGTGCGTTGGCGCAATTAATGCTCGCCGATGCGCGGCTCATCGCGCACAAGCCCAAATCGCTGACCATGCGCGAAGCGGCGGCCCTGCCCCTGGTCGGGATCACGGCATATGAAGGCCTGACCCGCGCCGGCGTTGGCGAAGGACAGACCGTGCTCGTCCACGGCGGTGCAGGCGGTGTGGGCCATGTCGCCGTTCAGCTGGCCAAGGCCTGGAATGCCACGGTCTTTGCGACCGGCTCTGGCGCGGAACAGATGGAGATTATCGAGGGCTATGGCGCGACTGGCATCAATTATCGCGAGCAAGCGGTCGCGGATTATGTCGAGTCGCATACGGGCGGAGCCGGCTTCGATGTTGTGTTTGACAGCGTTGGTGGTGCCAATCTGAGCAAATCCTTCGAGGCTGCGGCGCTAAATGGTCACGTGGCGACGACCGTTTCGATGGTCGAACTTGACCTGACGCCGGCGCATTTCAAGGGTCTGTCCTTGCATGTCGTCTTCATGCTCATCGCGATGCTGCATGATTTCCAGCGCGCGTCGCATGGCAAGATTCTCGCGGCGATAGCGGAACTGGTCGATGCCGGTCAGGTCAAACCGCTGCTCGATACCGAGAATTTTGCTTTCGATCAGGCTGGCGAAGCGCATGCCCGGCTGACCAGCGGACAGGCTATCGGCAAGGTCGTCATCGACGTCGCGTAATGTATCTATGACCGCCAGGGTGGCGTGCGTCCGATCTTTGCTACCAGAAAATCGATCAGCACCCTGACCTTGGCGGTCAGTACATTTGATTTGGGATAGACCAGCCACAGCGCGATATCGTTCTCGATACGCCAGTCGGGCAACACCCGCACGAGCCGGCCTTTCGCTATCGCCCGGTACACGTTCCAATCGGCGTTCATCGTAATGCCCAGTCCGGCCTCGCAAGCGAGTCGCTGACTGGCCCCGTCATCCATCACGACGCGGCAATTGGCTTCGTCGTAGGAAAAGGATGCCCGCTCCTCAGTGTCGGAGAGGAGGGTACGGATACCCTGCCGACGGAAAGCGATGATATCGTGAGACGCAAGATCATTGGGGCTGCTCGGCGTGCCTCGGCGCGCGAGATAGTCGGGCGAGGCGCATAGGATATCCTCCACATCGACCAGCTTGCGCGCCTTGAGGCTGCTATCGCCAAGCGTGCTGTTGCGTAGGGCAAGATCGAAGCTTCCTTCCAACAGATCGAAAGGCGCGTCGGAAAAGCGTAGGTCGAGATTGAGCGCCGGATTGCGCTCCAGAAATTCTGGCAGGATCGGCGCGATGTATAGCTGCGCGAAGCTGCTCGGCGCGGCGAAGCGGATCGTACCCGCTGCATTCGCCTTGCCGTGCCCCAGCGCAGCCATCGCGGCATCGCGTTGCGCCAGTATTTCTCGCGCGAAGGGGAGGAATTCGGCACCCTCGATCGAAATCGAAACCTTGCGAGTGGAGCGATGGAGCAGCTCTGCGCCAACCTCCCGCTCCAGCTTGGCGAGGCGCGCGCTGGCAACGGCCGGTGCCAGACCGAGATCGCGGCCTGCGGCGCTGATATTCAACCGCTCGGCGGCGCGTACGAACAGGCGCAGGCTGTCAGTGTCCATCCGTTATATCCTAAATGCGAAAACTGTAGCCGAGCCTTGGCTGTTTACCTTTGCATTACAATGAATATTTCAGACGAGACTATCGCGATGATGCTGCCATCCCTCCAAGCGGAGGGTGCAGGTCAAAAGAAGGGCTGAAACCATGAACTCGACAATCCTGATCACCGGCGCAACCGATGGCATCGGCCTGGAGACAGCGAAACTTCTACGTGCGCAGGGTCATAATTTGCTGCTGCATGGACGCAGCGACGCAAAGCTGACAGTGGCCAAGCAAGCGGTCATGGCGATTGGCGGACAGGGACAGGTCGCCACTATCAATGCCGACCTCTCCTCGATAGCGGCGACGCAGCAGATGGCGCAGGAAATACTGGCGGACGGGACGAAAATCGATGTCCTGATCAACAATGCCGGAGTGTTTGCGATGGCCGATCCGCGCACTTCGGATGGGCTCGATGCGCGCTTCGTGGTCAATGTGATTGCGCCCTATATTCTGGCGACCGAACTGGCACCATCGCTCGGCAGAACCGGGCGGATCGTCAACCTGTCATCCGCTGCACAGGCACCCGTTTCATTGTCCGTACTGGCTGGCAAGAAATGCCTGTCGGACAATGACGCCTATGCGCAAAGCAAGCTCGCGCTGACAATGTGGTCGCGTCATCTCGCCGACGAATTGGGCGATGCAGGCCCAATGGTCGTCGCGGTAAATCCCGGATCGCTTCTTGGCAGCAAGATGGTGAAGGAGGCCTATGGAATGCAGGGCAAGGACCTGTCGATTGGGGCCAAAATCCTCGCCCGCGCAGCCACGTCGGAGGAATTCGCCAGCGCGTCCGGTCGCTATTTCGATAATGATGGTGGCCAGTTCAGAAATCCACATCCCGATGCACTGGACCCGACAAAGAATGCGGCGCTCGTCGAGAAGATCGAGGGCATAGTGAGTGCACATGGGCAATGATCTGGGTCACCTGAGCCCTGTCAGGTCGCAAAGGCCTTTTTCAGCATCGACCAATAGCCGCGCGCCCACTCGATATGGGGCGCCCGGTCGAACGTATCCTCTACCTTCGTCATGCGACCATGCCCTATCACGCCTGCTGCCAGGAACTGCGATGCCTTGTCGATGTCGGAAAGAGTGATTTCACCTCGCTTCGAGGCGTCTCCCATGAACTGCCGAATGCGCTCGATTGCCATCTCGCCGGCCCAGCCCCTCATCGAAGGGCCTCCATCCTCGGCTTCGATGTCAAGCCAATCAATAAGCCGGTCTTTCAAGCGCCCCTCGGGTGAGTGGATGTATTCGACGACATCGGCGCAAAGCGACGGGATCGCCTCGTCTATATGCTGGCGCGAAGCTGCGTCGAACAGATCGCGCGACCGCGACTCAATGCTTTGAACAAGCAGGGCACGCAGCAATTCAACCTTGTTGCCGAAGCGCGCATAGATCGTCGGCTTGCCGAAGCGGCCATATCTTGCGAGCTTGTCGAATGAGAAATTCTCGAAACCGACGTCGAGCAGGAGCTCCCAGCTCGCCTGCAGGATGCGATCGGTTAAGGCTTCAGCGTCTTCCGCGCTCGGCCGGCCGGAACGGATATTGCAATTCACTATGTCGATGCCTCTTGGCTTTCTGGCTTGTCTTGCATTTTCGAACTGCACCGCAAGACAGCGTCAGGCCCCGCAGGTACGACGCCCAAATCCTTCCCAAAATCGAGCCGTGCCTGGCCATACTCTCTCATACCCTCCGCTTTTGCGGATGCTGCCTAACCTATCAGGCGCGCTCGAGAATGAGTCAATATCGGGCCAAGCGTTGTCGACTTTACGCGGACCCTATTCGATATCGGACCAGCCGAATCCCATAGCCTTGTTTACCGCTATGTAGGCTTCGGCAAGTTCAGCCTTGGCCGCGATCGACGCGAGTTCTGCGCCTGCCACTTCGCGATCGGACGCGATGGCCTGCGAATGCGCAATGGTGCCTGCCTGGGCGCGCATAGTATCCAGTGTCGCAACGCGCTGGGCGCTTTCACGCGCGTCGAGCATGCGGGCAAGAGCAACCCTCGCTCCGCCGAAACGCGTCAGGGAGTTTTCCGCATCGCCGAGGGCAGCCAGCACGGTCCCGCGGTAGTTGGCTTCCGCTTCGATGAATGCTCCACGGCTCGCCTCGATACGGGCCTCCGTGCGCCCGCCATCGAATGCGCTCCAGCTGATGCGCGGGAGGGCAAGCCCGATCAGGTTGGTGGGATCCAGTGCTTCTCCGATCGATCCGCCACCAAGACCCAGCAGCCCGAGAAAGCTGACCTTGGGAAAGCGGTCTGCCACATTCACGCCAATATCGGCATTTGCCGCAGCGAGATTACGCTCTGCCTGCCGGATATCCGGACGCTTGCGCAACAGGTCTGCCGGGGAGCCGATGGCGATTTCCGCAGGCGGCAGGGGGACTGCACCCTGGTCCGCCAGTCGATTATTCAACGCGCCGGGTTCGACGCCGGACAAGACCGCAAGCTGGTCCATCGCCACGGCGATTTCGACTTCGTTGCGCGCAATGTCGGCCAGCGTCTGCGCATCTGCCGACCGGTATTGCTCGACCGGGTGCAATGTTGCCGTGCCCTGCTCATGGCGCTGCCGGGCCAAGACGAGGAGCTGCCGGTCCATACCCAGCTGCTGCTGGAGAACCGAAGCCATCTCCTGCCGCGCCCGCAAGCCGATGTAGACGCGGGCCACTTCGGCAGAGAGTGACACCTGCGCATCGGCAAGGCTTGCCTCACTCGCGCCGAGCCGGGCGGCGCCGGCCTCCACGCGGCGGCGATTTCCGCCGAACAGGTCCAGCTCCCAGCTAGCATCGACCCCGACGCTCAGGCTTTCGGCCGAGTAGCGGTCACGATTGCTGTCCGAATCCACCAGGTCGGCAGGAACGTTGATATAGGGCGTAGAAACCGAGCTTCCGACAGAGGGAAGCGCTGCGGTGCGGGCCGTTTGCAAACCAGCGCGCGCCTGTGTGACGCGGGCAAAAGCTGCGTCGATCGACGGTGCATTGGACAGGGCATCCTCGACTAGCTGTGTGAGGACCGGATCATCGAACTGGGTCCACCAGTCGCTCGCCGGGGCCTGCCGAGTTGCTTCGTCGGGCGCGCGTAGGAACGTTCCGCGCTCCATACTGGCAGAGGCCACTTCGGGCGCGCCGCCATAATCGGGCCCGACGGTGGTGCACGCGGTTACGGCGAGCATAGAGGCGGAAAGCAACGCGACGCGCAGCGGACGGGCATGGGTGTTGAGATAGGTCATCAGTGCATTGCCATATTTACCTGCCCCTTAGGCAGCGGTTTGAGAAACAGGACGAGCGGGGTGACTAGCAGCGTGCCGATGGCCAATATCCAGAACTCGTCATTGAAGGCCATCACCAGCGCTTCGCGGGTGATCGTCGCGTCGATCATGCGGTAGGCGGCAGCCAGTCCCTCAGTTCCACCGCCGAATTGCTCGGTGAGCGAGGCAAGCCAGCCTTGTGCCGCGGGATCGTTCGCCTGCAAATTTGAGTGCAGCGTCCAGCGGTGATATTCCCATCGTGTATCCTGTACAGTGGCAAGAAGCGCGAGGCTGATAGAGCCGCCGAGATTACGCGCTGCATTGAACAGCCCCGATGCGTCACCCGCCTCATCCATTTTGACCGCGCTGATCGCGGCCTGGTTCAGAAACATGAAGCCCAGAATCTGGCCCACACCGCGCATCAGCTGGCTTTCGGTAAAGTCCGCGCCGCTTGTCTGGGCGGTCAGGGCAGCGTCCCAGATCGATGAGAATGCCATCAGGCCAAAGCCCAGCGCCACCGCTACCCTAATGTCGAGCGAGCGCATCAGCAGCGGCACCAGTGGCATCATGAGCAGGGATGGCACGCCCGACAGGAAGACGACCTGTCCGGCTTGCAAAGCATTGTAATCGGCGATCGCCGCGAGGAACTGCGGGATGTCGTATGACGTGCTGTACAGCACTGCGCCAAGGATCAGCACCATCACCGAAACGGCTGCGAATTCGCGGTTGCGCAGTAGCGCCAGCTTGATGACGGGCTTCTTCGCGGTAAATTGCCCTACCGCCATCATCGCAAAACCGACTATCGTCAGGATAGTCAGCTGCCAGATAAGCGCGGAATCGAACCACTGTTCCTTGTGACCATCTTCCAGCACCACCGTCAGACCGCCGAGTCCCAGCGACATGCCGATGATGCCCAGCCAGTCGGCTGATTTCAGTTCGTCCAGGTTCATCTTCTCATCGGGGAGCCCGAAGAAAAGTAAGGCGAGCAGGAGGGCGCCGACGGGCACGTTGATGAAGAAGGCATAGTGCCAGCTCAGGTTTTCTGTGAGCCAGCCACCCAGAAGAGGGCCGAGAACCGGTCCCAGGATCACCGTCGCGCCGAACATGGCTGTGCCAATGGGCTGCTGCGAAGGCGGCAGACGTGTGGCGATGATCGTCATCGCCGTGGGTATCATGGCGCCACCAGTGAAGCCCTGACCAATACGCCCGATGATCATGGTGTTGAGGTCAGTCGCCATCCCGCACATGATAGAAAAGGCAGTGAACAGGATCGCCGCGATCATGAGGAAACGACGCAGGCCGAAGACGCGTTCGAGCCAGCCGGTCAGTGGGATAACAATGATCTCGGCCACCAGATAAGCCGTGGCGACCCACGTGCCTTCCGATGCCGATGCGCCGATCTCACCCTGGATCGTGGGGAGCGAAGAATTGACGATCGAGATGTCGAGCGTCGCCATAAGCGAACCGAGCGAACCGGCTGCCACGCCGAGCCACGCTGTCAGACTCGCCTTCTCCTCACGCGGAGCGGATGCAGCCACGGGCATATCGCCCGCGCCCAGCGTTGCAGCGCCGCTCATTATTCGCCTGCCTGCTCACGTTCGATGGCTTCAAGCGCAGCGCGACCGGAGCGGGTATCGACCGATACTTCGAGCGACAGGCCGGGAACGAGAAGGCGGCGCGATTCCGGCCCTGCCTCGATCCTGATGCGGACTGGCACGCGCTGGACGATCTTGGTGAAGTTGCCGGTGGCGTTCTGCGGCGGGATGAGCGAGAAATTCGCTCCCGTGCCCGGCGTGATGCTTTCCACTACGCCGCGGAATTCTACGCCCGGCAGCGCGTCCACTTCAATGGTCGCAGGCTGGCCAGGTCGCATGAGGCCAATCTGCGTTTCCTTGAAATTCGCGGTCACATAGATGTCGCCGGTCGGCACGATGGTCATTAGCCGTTGACCGGGGGAGACAAATTGGCCCGGACGCGCTTCAAGGCTTCCGATGCGGCCCGCAATCGGTGCGGTCAGGCGCGTGTCGGACAAGTCGGTACTGGCTCGGTTCCGCTCAACCTGGGCGGCGCGAATTTGCGCCTGTGACGCGCCAGTCTGCGCCTGTAGGGAAGCCACTCGCTGACGCGCCTGCGACACCGCTGCTTGGCTTGCTCTTAGCGAGGCCTGGGCTTGTGCGCGCTCGCTGGTCAGCTCATCGAGCCGTGTCGCGGGTTCTGCACCTGAGGCAACGAGCGGACGATATCGCGCTATTTGCTGGTCGAGGTAGCCAAGCCTCGCTTGCACCGATGCCACCTCGGCTTGCGCGGCGTTTACGGCCGCCTCCGCCTCTGCAATGTTGGAGCGCGTTACCGCCCCGTTTGCGCGAGCTAGTGCGATCTGGCTGTCAGCAGCATCGATCTGGTTTGTGAAATCCGATGCCCTTATCTGGAGGAGCAGTGTCCCCTCTGCGATTGTTGCATTCTCAGCTACCTCAACGCTTTCGACAAAGCCTGCCAACTTGGACGAAATCGCGACATCGTCAGCGCTGACGAAGGCGTCGTTGGTCGATTCCTGATACTGGCCCACGGTTTGGTACTGCCAGAACTGGTGCGCTCCGAACGCCACGGCAAGAATCGCCACGACGATCAACAAGGGGCGCAACCAAGGACGCTTGCGCGCTGCGCCTTCCGGCTTTTCGTAACCCGGGGCATTCTGCTCCATCCCCTCCGAAGAGGATACTGCAAGGTCAGCTTCGGTGCATTCTTCTACCGGATCCTCGGCGGCATGCGGTGCTCGAAAAGTGGTATCTGTCATTTCTCAATCCTGAAACGAAACGGTATCGTTCTATTAATTGGGTGCGCATCTGGGCGCGATGGGCTGCCCTGTCAACTGCTATCTGCTTTTCCGGGTCAGGGGACCGTATTCACCGCAACTGGAAGTTATCGGTCGACCCTTACAGACCAGATACTTCTTCCCGACCGCTCCACATTCGCGTTGCTGGCGGACAGTATGCGGGCGGCTTCAAGGCGACTGGTCGCTGCCTTATCCCTCGCTAGAGCGTATCTTCCATTGAAAGCCGACCGCCTTTTCTGAAACCTTCCACAGTCGGCTCATAACCTGCTTGTCATAGGCATGCGGGTTCAGCGTTCCTCGGCCGACCGGGCCGACGCTTTCGAAGCGACCGGTCGGGCCGTAAAGTGCGCGCTGTTCCAGCCCTTCTTCAGTTGCACACATGACCTCGGGATACGCGCCTTCCCGTGCCGTCTGGACTAAAGGCGTCTTTGCCATCAGCCAGAATATCGCACGCATCATTCGGCTTCCGCTTGTGGAAATGAGAGATGTCGCCGAAGCGCCGGGATGGCAGACATAAACCTCTACACCGGTACGCCCCGCAGCGGCGAGCCGGTCCTGAAGCTCGTAAGCGAACATCATCTGGGCAAGCTTGCTCTGCGAATATCCGATGTTCGGACCGTAATCCTTGTCCCAATTCATATCGTCGAATTTGATTGTCTTGAGCCCCATATTATACCCGAGGCTCGCCACGACGACTATGCGTCCGCGCGATTGTTCGATCCGATCGAACAGCAGTCCGCTGAGAAGGAAATGGCCATAATGATTGGTGCCGAGTTGGCTCTCGAACCCGTCCTCGGTCAACTCGCGCGATGGAACCTGCGCGATGGCAGCGTTGCAGATGAGGGCGTCGATTCGAGAAACGGTTTCATTCACCTTGGCTGCGGCTTCACGCACGCTGGAGAGTGAAGCGAGGTCCATGCGAATGAACGACACGTCCGCTCGCGCGCCAAACTCTTCCTTGAGCTCAGTGACCGCGGCAGCTGATTTGTCGGTTGAGCGATTGAGCATCACCACCTTTGCATTTTTGCTCAGCAAAATGCGGGCCGCCTGAAAACCAGTTCCGGAATTCGCGCCGGTAATGAGGTAGGTCTTCTCGGCCTGGTTACCGAGCCGTTCGGGTGTCCAGCCCTTGGGGCCGAATTGGGTGTCGGTCATCGTCATTCTCCTTTGGCTCGGCGCGTCCTTGCGCCAAGCATTCATCGCGTTTGATGAGCAGCATATAAATAACCAAGATGGGTGGAATAAGTGATGATTGTCGCTAATTCTTGCCTAATCGTATCGCGAAGGTTGGAAAGTGATCTGCAGCCGGCTAGATGAAGGGCATGAGCAAGGATCGGATCAAACAATTAATCGAAGGGCGCATTCACTCCGATGGTCTGTTCGAGACGGGTATCGAAGGCGTGAAATTGTTCCGCTCGACCGAAGCGGTTCCGTGCGCGCCGGTCGTGTATGAGCCAAGCGTTATCGCGATCGTCAGCGGTTCCAAAGAGGCTGCGCTCGATGGGACGCGATACATCTATGACGATAGCCGGTATCTGTGTTGCCCCATATCTATGCCAATCGAGGCAGGCACGCCGAAGGCTTCGAAAGAAAACCCGCTATACGGCGTCTACATATCTTTGGATCCTCGACTAATGACGGAGCTGGCGGTCGAAATGGAGAGTGTCGATAGCGCGCGCTCCGCTAAGACGCTGCCCTCTGAAAGCCGCGGCATTGGATTGGCAGAATGGGACACAGGGTTTGCAGAGGCGTTGCTAAGGCTCTTGGAACTGGACCGAGACCCAGTCGATCTGGCCGTTCTGGCTGACGTGCGTATCCGCGAGCTGTACTTTGCCATTTTGAAAGGAGGGGCCGGTCATTTTGCCCGACAGTCCTTTGGTGTCGGCAACGCGATCGCCCGCTCCATCGCCCACATATCTGCGAACTTGACCGAGCCGTTCTCGATTGACGATCTTGCTGACAGGGCCGGCATGAGTCGCGCTGTCTTCCATCGCAAGTTCAAAGCTGCGACGACTATGTCGCCGGGCCAGTTCGCGAAGTCGATGCGTTTGAACCATGCAGCCTTGAAAATCGCCGGCGGGATGACGGTGAGCGAGGCCGCTATGGGTGTAGGATATGTCAGCCCTTCCCAGTTCAGCCGCGAATTCAAGCGAATGTATGGTCAATCGCCCCGCCAATGGGGAGATGCGCCCCAGGCATTGGCTATGATGAATTGAGAAGCAATGCGGTCATTCTTGAAAATAGACTGAACTTACGATGAAAGATCCGGATGTCCGCTTTTAGGATTGTTCGACCGAAGCTTGAATGACCGAAATGAGGGCGCAAAGCTGACACCGCGGGAATGTCCGCAATCGGGTCGTTAGCCGTAGGTCCGCTTCTGGCACCTCGCTAGCTCGGCCGATCGGTCACGAAGTGGGTGGG
>JABDNC010000198.1 GCA_013001165.1 Erythrobacter sp. | reverse complement strand
ACCTCCTGCCAATCGGCGATCTCGCCCGCCGGACCGGCCTTTCGGTATCGGCGATCCGTTTCTACGAGGAGAAGGGACTGGTCGAACCGCATCGCACCGCGGGCAACCAGCGGCGTTTCCTACGCAGCGACATTCGGAGGCTCAGCTTCATCCTGATCGCGCAAAAACTCGGCCTTTCGCTGTCGGAAATCGAAGAAGCGCTCGCTGGCCTGCCGCAGGGGCGCACTCCTAACGCCGCAGACTGGAAGCGGATCAGCGGGGAAGTGAAGCAGCGGATCGACGCCCAGATCGCCGCCCTCGAGAAAGTGCGCGAGGATCTCGATGGCTGCATCGGTTGCGGATGTCTCTCCCTCAAGAAATGCGCGCTCTACAATGCGGGCGACAAGTGGGCCGAGGGCGGCAGCGGCCCGCGGGTACTGCGATAGGGCCTTTGTCTCGGCCAGATCCCACTTGCGGGTAGCAGCGCGCGCCTCGGGCGTGCATGAAGGGCATCGATCCCGACCAATCCACCATGGCGGGGACGACGGGGAGAGAGATGAAGATCGAATTCGCGCCCGAGCTCGAGGCATTCCGCGCCGAAGTTGCAGAGTTCTTCGCTACTGCGCCCACGCCCGCCATTCGCGAGGCCGGGCGCAAGACAACCAGTGTCTTCGCCCCGTTCAAGGAATGCATGGAATGGCACCGCATCCTCTATGAAAAGGGATGGGTGGCCCCGCACTGGCCCGTGGAATACGGCGGCACCGGCTGGAGCGTGGAGCAGCGCTTCATCTTCGCGGAGGAATATCGCAAGGCCGACCTTCCGCCGCTGCTGCCGCAGAGCCTCGGCATGGTGGGGCCGCTGCTGATCGATATCGGGACGCAGGAACAGAAGGACCGTTACCTTCCCGGCATCCTCAATGGCGACGATTTTTGGGCCCAGGGCTATTCGGAGCCCAGTTCCGGGTCCGACCTCGCCTCGCTGAGCTGCCGCGCAGAGTCCGATGGCGACGATTACATCATCAACGGGCCGAAGATCTGGACCACCTACGCGCATCACGCGAACCGCATGTTCATGCTCGTGCGCACCAGCACCGAGGGCAAGAAGCAGCAAGGCATAACGTTCCTCCTGCTCGACCGGACCGACTATCCGGGCATGGAAATCCGCCCGATCGTGGGCCTCGACGGCTTCCCCGAACAGTGCGAGGTCTTCTTCGAGGACGTGCGCGTGCCCCAGTCGGGGCGCGTCGGCGAAGAGAACGACGGCTGGAGCGTGGCGAAACACCTCCTCAAACACGAGCGTGGCGGCGGCAATGCCGCGAGCCCCACGCTGATGCGATACTGCGAAAGGGCGCGGGCAGCGGCCGAAAAGACGCCTTCGCCCTTCGGCGGAATGGTCGCGGACGATGCGGTCTTCCAGCGCGAGATCGGCGAACTGGAAGCAGACATCGCCTCGCTCGGCCACTTCGAGAAGCTGGCGATCAGCGGTCACGAGATCGCGCGCGATCCCGCATTCCCCTCGATGAACAAAACGATCAATTCGGAGCTGGTGCAGCGCGCATCGGTCCTGATGACCCAAGTATCGGGGGTAGACGGACTTGCGCGGCAGTTGGAGACCCTTCGCGTGGGTTCGAACGTCGAACCGCTCGGCAGCGAGTTCGATCTCGTCTCCATGCCGCTCTGTCTCAACAGCCGCGCGACGACGATCTACGCCGGTTCAAATGAAGTGCAGCGCGACCTGATCGCCCGCACGGTGTCGGGGAGCTAGGCCGATGGATTTCAGCTTCACGGACGAACAGCAGATGCTGCGCGACGGCGTCGGCAAGTTCCTCGAGAAGAGCTACGATTTCGATGCCCGCCAGAAACTGGTCAATGCGGACGCTCCTTGGTCGGCTGACGCATGGCAGCAATTCGCCGAATTCGGCCTGCTAGCGCTGCCTTTCAGCGAGGAGCAGGGCGGCCTCGGCGGTTCGATCTCCGACTGTGTCGCCTTTGCCGAGCTTTTCGGCAAGCATCTCGTGATCGAACCCTATCTCGGCTCGGTCATGCTTGCAGGATCGGCGCTCGCGCAGAGCGGGCATGCGGCCGCGGAGGAGTGGGTGGAAAAGATCGTCTCGGGCGAGGCGGTGGTCGCTTTCGCCTTCGAGGAAGGGCACGGAACGGCCTCACCCGAGCTGCTGGCGATGACCGCGCAGGGCAGCGGAGACAGCGCGTGCCTCACTGGCGAAAAGCGCCTCGTCCATGCGGGCGCCGATGCCGATGCCATCGTCGTGCTCGCGAGGAAGGGCGAGGGTGGTCCTCCTGCGTTCTACCTCGTCGAAGCGGGGGCGGACGGCATCGATGCTCGCGCCTACACGACCATCGACGGGCGCAGCGCGGCAAACATCACCTTCAATGATGTCGCCGCGACCGAGCTTGAGGCCTCCGAAGAGGCAGTCGAGAAGATCATTGCCGATGCGATCATCGTCCAGTCGGCGGAGGCGGTCGGCGCCATGGGCGCTCTCGTCGCCATGACCGGCGAATATGCCCATACGCGGAAGCAGTTCGGCGTGCCGATCGCAACCTTCCAGGCAGTGGCGCATCGCCTCGCGGACATGAAGATCGCTTATACCAAGGCGCGCGCGACGCTGATCTACACCACGGCACTGGCGGAATCTGGTGCCGCGACCCCGCGCGATATCGCCATCCTCAAGGGGCAGGTCGGCAAGCTCGGGCGGGCCGTCGGAGAAGCGGCCATCCAGACGCACGGCGGTGTCGGCATGACCGACGAGTTGAGCGTCAGCCACTATCACAAGCGCCTGCTGGCCTGCGACACGACCTTCGGCGATCACGCCTATCATTTTCGCAAGGTGGGGATGGGCTGATGGGTTTCGAGTAGTCGGACCGAGGGGATCAGTGCTCCGGCCCAAGCTCGGGATCGAGGTCGCGCGGGCGGGCGAAGTGGACGAGCTTGCCGCAGCCTTCGGCAAGGTCCGCCCAGTCGTCGATATCGAGCTCGAACACCGCGAAGGCGGCTGTCGGGAATTTGACCTTCGCTTCGTCGAACAGGTCGTTCTCGTTTTTCGGCGCGACCAGTTCGAAAACCATGTCGCCGAAGCCGGGATTGTGGCCGGCGAGCAGGAGCGCGTCGGCATCTCCGCCGTCTTCGCGGATCACGTCGCAGATGGTTTCGGTCGAGGCGAGATAGAGGCGGTCTTCCCATTCGGGGTCGATACCGATTGCGGCCTGTTCGAGCGTGGTCTTCACGCGCTGCGCAGGGCTGGCGACCAGTTTGTCCCACTTCACCCCGTGTTCGCGAATGTGCTTTCCGATCAGCGCGGCACCCTTGCAGCCGCGCGTATTCAGACCCCGGTCGAAATCACGCTTGTCGCTCTGCCCCCAGTCGGACTTGGCGTGGCGCAATATTCCAAGGACCTTCACTGCTCTTCGCTCTCCGCGTTTTCGGCTTTGTCTTGCGTGTCTTTTCCAACACCCTTCGCGACGCGCTGTAAAGCCTCGTCGAGTGTCAGGCGTATGACTGGCGTTCCTTCGGGGAATGCCGAAAGCAGGCGGCTTGGAAAAGCAGGGGAGAGGACAACGAAGTGCCCGGCATCGTCCTTGCTGCGGATCAGCCGCCCGAATGCCTGTGCGAGCCGGGCGCGGATGATGCGGTCATCGTATCGCTGCGCACCGCCCGCCTGCTCGGCAGCCGCAGCGCGGCGGGCGCGGTGGAGGATCGTGGGGCGCGGCCAGGGCACGCTTTCCATCACCACGCAGCGCAAGGAGCGGCCGGGTACGTCGACCCCGTCGCGCAGGGCATCGGTGCCGAGCAGGCTGGCGCGCGCGTCGTCGCGGAAAATATCGGTGAGCGTGCCCGTATCGATGGGGTCGACGTGCTGGGCAAACAGCGGGAGGCCTGCGCGCGCGAGCCGGTCGGCAATGCGGCCATAGACTGCGCGCATCCTGCGGATTGCCGTAAACAGGCCGAGCACGCCGCCGTCGCTCGCCTCGATCAGACGGGCATAAGCGCCGGCAAGAGCAGGGATGTCGCCGCGCTTGATATCGGTGATGATCAGGACTTCGGCGCGGCCTGCGTAATCGAAGGGACTGTCGGCTTGCGTGGTCTTGGGCTGCAGCTGCAGATGCGGCGTGCCGCTCTTGGCGATGGCATGCTCCCAGTCGGGGCCGGTCTCATCACGGTCCGTCAGCGTGGCGCTGGTCAGCATCACGCCATGCGAGGGTTCGAGCACGACCTGCGCAAACGGCTTCATCGGGTCGAGCCAATGGCGATAGAGCCCGACGTCGAATTCGCGCGCATCGTTGCGATCCACGGCCAGCCAGTCGACGAATTCGGGATCGGCGGGCCCGCCAAGCCGGGAGAGCAGGGCTTCCCACGCGGCGATCAAATCGATGCGCCAGGCGAGCGAGTGCCGCGCACCCTCGATCCGGGCACGGCCCTGTCCGTCGAGCCAGTCGGGCGCGTCTTCCAGCACAGCCTCGAGCCGTCCCGCGAGATTCAACAGCGGAGTGCGGATCTGCGCCAGCGCCTGCGCTGCGGCGCCTGCCGCCTCGACCAGTTCTCCCGGCAGCTGTGCGGTCTCGGTTTCGATCCCGTATCCTGCCTCCAGCCCGCTCTCGTCGCGGGCGAAAGTGGTGGCGCGGACCTGAGCGAGCAGGCCTTCGAGCGGCCCCGAAGGTGCGCCCTCCGCGAGTCGACCCAGCCAGCCTTCCGAAGGCAGCGCCTCGGCGGCTTCCACCGCAGCTTCGACCGCATCTCCGCCCGCCTCGTCATAGCTGGCGACATCGGCAAGCCTTGCTGCAAGACCGCGCCTGCGCCCGCGCGAATTGCGCTCTGGTCCGATGATCCAGCGCCGCAGCTCGATCGCTTCCTGTCCTGTCAGCGCTGCGGAGAAGGTGCTGTCGGCGGCATCGAAGACGTGATGGCCCTCGTCGAAGACGATACGTGTCGGGCGGCTGGCGAGATCGCGGCCGCGCGCTGCGTTCACCATCACAAGCGCGTGATTGGCGATAACGAGATCGGCCTGCGCCGCATTCCGCGCGCTGCGCTCGATGAAGCACTTCCGGTAATGCGGGCAGCCTGCATAAACGCATTCGCCGCGCTGGTCGGTGAGTGCCGCGATGCCGCGTTTGCGGAATAGCGTGCCGAGCCAGCCGGGCAGGTCGCCGCCGATCATGTCGCCGTCCTGCGTATAGGCGGCCCAGCGTGCGACCAGCTGCGCGAGGATAGCAGGACGTCCGGCAAAGCCGCCTTGCAGCGCGTCCTCGAGATTGAGCAAGCAAAGGTAATTCTCGCGTCCCTTGCGCACGACCACCGGCGGCGATCCGTCGGGGCGTGTCGCGGGCCATGCGCGCGTGCTTTCACGGCGCAACTGGCGCTGGAGATTCTTGGTATAGGTGCTGACCCAGACAGTCCCGCCCGATTGCGCAGCCCAGAGCGATGCCGGCGCCAGATATCCGAGGGTCTTTCCGATCCCCGTACCCGCCTGCGCGAGCAAGACGTGCGGGCGCTTTTGTGCATCACGCGGGGCAAAAACCCCACCGGCACCGCGCGCAAAGAGGCGCTGTCCCTCGCGCTTCTCAGCGCCTTCACCGGTCAGCCGATTGAGGTGCGCTTCGATCTCCGGTTCGTCGATCAGAACCTGCGCAGGCTGGGGCCGGTCGGGCGTTTCTTCCCATTCCGGAAGCTTGGTGAAGAGCCATTTTTCGGCCTTTTGCGGCTTGGCCACATGTGGGGCGAGTACGTTAGCCCATGGCCAGCGTAGCCGTGCCAGCGATTGCAGGCTCGACCATGCCCCTTCGCGCTCCACCCAATCCTGGCTTGCGCAGGTCGCCACCAGTGCCCCTGCCGCCTGTTGCAGCAGCAGCGGGACATCTGCATCGTCAGCGGGTGCTTCGAGCCCCAGCGCGTCGGCGAGCCCCTTGGGTGTCGGCACGCAGAATTTCGCCGGATGTACGAAGGCAAACAGCTCGAGCAGGTCGAGCCCCGACAGGTCGGGATAGCCGAGCCTGCTCGCCACCAGCGGCGCATTCATCAGCAGCAGCGGCGTATCCGCTGCTGCCATGACCGCCTCGCCCTTCGAACAGCCGCGCGTCGGCCCGTTCGGGTCGCGCAGCCAGGTGCCGGCGTGGCTGGCATGGAGGGCAGGGAGGGGCAGGGCTTCGCTCACATTTGCTCCATGGGAAACGCGGAACGAAAAGTAAACATCGCGGCGCGCCCGCATGCCCTTCAATTGACAGCTTCGTATGAAGGGCAGATACCGTGCCACACAACCACAAGAGCTGGAGTCGCCGGAAGGCCAGTTCCGCTCGCTGCACACAACCGTGCGGCGGGTCGACAAAGCCATCCGAGGTCGCATTCACAAGGGTCGCTTTTCCGCGGGTCGCTTTGTGGAGACTTTCGATGAAAAATGCACTTGCGATTTCGGCTGCGGCCCTCGCTCTGACCTTCGCCAGCCCGGCGCTGGCCGGCACGGCGACCTACACCACGCAGGGCGGCGATGCCGTGCAGACGGGTTCACCCGAGCGCGGCGGCAACATGCAGACCGGCACAAGTATGGTCAGGATGGACGATGGCTCATCCCATTCCGAAACCTGGACCTGTATCGGTGTCACGACACCGCCCAACGACAAGATCTTCGATGCACACACCGTCTGCGACATCGAATCCGATAAGGGCGTCTACACTGCCACATTCGGCTGTCAGAACATGGAAGGCGGCTCACAAGGCTGTGTCGGTGGCCTCTACGGGCGCACGGGCGCCTATGCCGGCAAGAGGGGAGCCACCACCTGGTCCGGAAGGGACGGCTCCGGCTCGGGCACCATGCAATGGTATGACTGATCTGACGCCGGGGGGGAGGCAGTGATGCCTCCCTTCGCCGCTTATGCCGCGATTGATAGCTCCGATGCGGCGAGCGCCTGTTCGAGGTCGGCGAAGATGTCTTCGGCGTCCTCCAGCCCGACCGACAGGCGCAGCAAGCCCTCACCGATACCGTGCGCTGCGCGCTCTTCGGGGGTGTAGGTCGAGTGCGTCATGCTCGCGGGGTGCTGGATGAGCGTTTCTGCATCACCGAGTGAGACTGCGCGGGTGATCATGCCCAAACGGTTCATGAAGCGTATGCCCTGATCGTAGCCGCCGGCAAGGTCGAAGGCGATCATGCCGCCCGGCAGAGCCATCTGGCGCCCTGCAAGCTCGGCCTGACCGAAGCTCTCGAGGCCCGGATAGTGAACTGCTGCCACCTGCGGCTGGGCTTCCAGCCAGCGTGCGATTTCAAGAGCCGTCTTGCTGTGGCGTTCCATGCGCAATGCCAGCGTCTTGAGACCGCGCATTACGAGGGTGGCGGTAAAGGGGCTCATCACCGCGCCGGTCATGTCCTTCAGGCCTTCAAGACGCACCTTCAGCATCGTTTCAGCGCTACCGGCGACGAGGCCGCCGACAAGATCGCCATGGCCGCCGAGGTATTTGGTGGCCGAGTGCACGACGATATCTGCCCCGAGCTCGACCGGACGGGTCAGGGCAGGGGTGGCATAGGTGTTGTCGACCACCACTTGCGCGTCGTGCTTGTGCGCGACTTCGCTGATCGCAGCGATATCGACCAGCCGCATGTTCGGGTTCGCAGGCGTCTCGAAATAGACGACCTTCACCTTGTCGGTCATTGCAGCCTCTAGCGCGGCCGGATCGGTCAGGTCGACATGGGTCACCTTCACGCCGAACTTTGTCAGGCCGTGGCGGAAGAATGCGAAGGTGCAGCCGTAGAGCGTCTTGTCGGTGATGATCTCGTCACCTGCCTGCAGCAGGCTCCACATCACTGCCGTGATCGCACCCATGCCGCTGGCCGTGGCAACGCCTGCCTCGGCGCCTTCAAGAGTGGCGATGCGTTGTTCGAGGAGGTCGAGCGTCGGGTTCGAGATGCGGCTGTAGAAATAGCCCCGCTGCTCGCCAGCGAAAATCGCACCGCCCTGCTCCGCGCTGTCGAAAGCGAAGGTTGATGCCATGTGCATCGGCGGGGTCAGCGCACCCATGTTCTCTGCCGGATCGTACCCGTGATGGATAGCGCGGCTGGAGAAACCGGAAAGCGTGGAGCGACTCATGTGATTGACCTCATTATGCGTGTTTGAGGTCCATATACCGCTATTCGGCTGGAATATCCCTGCAAAGTATGCCAACTGAAGCTTTAGAATTGGCAGATTATGCTAATGGAGGGCATCATGGACGCGAAAGACCGCCAGATACTGCGCGAACTGCAGCGCGACGGACGCTTGACCAATGCCGAGCTTGCAGAGCGGGTGAACTTGTCCCCGTCACCCTGCCTGCGCCGCGTCCGGAACCTCGAAAAGGCCGGCGTGATCGATCGCTATGTGGCGATCGTGGACCGTGAAGAGGCGGGCTATCCGGTTACCGCCTTCGTCCAGGTCACGCTCGCGCGGCACGACAAGGAGGTGGTTGATACCTTCGAGAAAAGAGTGCGCGAAACGCCGCAGATCCTGACCTGCCACCTGATGACCGGAAGCTCGGACTACCTGCTGCAGATCGTGGTTGCTGGGCTCGACGCCTATGAGGATTTCATGCGCGAGACGCTGCACAAGACCCCCGGCATCGCGACGATCAACACGAGCTT
>JABDNC010000183.1 GCA_013001165.1 Erythrobacter sp. | reverse complement strand
GGTAATCCCGCTTCTAGCCGAACATCGAGAGGTCGTTACAATCGACCTGCCCGGCCATGGCGACAGCGCAGCGCGTCCTGATAGCGGAACCTTTGCCGGTTTGGCCGACAACTTGCAGGACTATATTGAGCAAGAGGGCTTCGGCGGCGTCGATGTCGTCGGCTTCTCCTTGGGCGGGCGACTGGTGCTGGAGATGGCGCGGCGCGGCTGCGTGGGAAACGTCGTCGCGCTGAATCCGGGCGGTTTCTGGCGCGGATGGGAGCGGACCTATTTCAAGTGGACGTTGACAGCCTCAACTAAATTGCTCCGCACGCTAAAGGGCCAGCTCGGAACCCTAAGCAGCTCGCCAATTTCTAGAACTGCCTTGCTCGCTCAACTCTCGGCGCGGCCTTGGGCTCTCGAAGAAACGATGGTGGAAGAGGAACTCGTGTCGTTTGCCGAGACGGAAACGGTGGTTTCTTTGATCAAGGATCTGGCAAGCGGTCCGGCACAAAACGGCCCTGCGTCTGCCCAGGCTGGCCGCGTGACAATCGCTTGGGGCGAAAAGGATCGCCTGTGCCCTCCGCGCCAAGCGCCCCGTTCTCGTGCTGCTTTCCCGCAAGCTACGTTCAAATGGATCGAGGGCAGTGGACATTACTCCATCTGGGATCGGCCGGGAGCCGTAGCGAATATCATACTTGAAGGAACCGGGCCGAATTAGGTCTGCATAGAGGCCGTTAGCCGACTGTCCGCTTTTGGCTTATTTTGTCGAAAAGCCGCCATTCCGCTTCCGACCCGAAAGCAGACATCTCGCTCAGGACAGCTTCGCGCCCTCATGTCGACCATTCGATTTAGGTCTGAGACGGCATGAAAGGGGACTGGCGGCAATCAGTCAGCGATTATCCAAGCGTTTGGAACTGGCGCACGGACTGGTACTTGGGTAGGGAAGTGAGCTTTTTTGAAGTCCTCGGCCGCGTGCAACAAGAAATTCTAAACGAAGCGTTAACCATTTGCCTTCATGAGTTGGAAATGCTCGGTCCTACTCTCCCGTTTCAACCCAGCGTGCGGTCTGTCGCGATCTCTGGTGCCGTGGGGTTGGCCTACTACCTCAGCGCATATTTTTCGCTCGAATTCACGCAGTCGACCAATGGCTTGGCCACCATTTGGCCGGCAAGCGGAATCTTTGTCGCCGCGCTCTAGCTTGCTAAACGCGTTGTCAAGTTACCGATCATCGCCACGGTCACGGCGGCGAGCCTGATTTCCAACATCCAGTTCGAGGCATCGCTTATCGAAGCGGCGGGATACACGGTTGCCAACATCGTGGAAGGCATCGTGATTACGCAACTCGTGCACCGCGGTGCCAACGCCTCGCGCGACCTCGACAATACCGAATGGCTCATGGTGTTCCTGATTGCGACCGTGTTCGGAAGTTTGGTCAGCGGCGCGGTAGCCAGTCTGATTGCTGGACAGACGAGCCTCCCCTTTTTCGTATCATGGTCGCTAACGGTCTGCCTGGGTACGCTGATCGTCGTTCCGCTCGTCATCACGGTCGTGAAGGGGTGGCGCGAGCGAGGGGCCCTCTTCCTCTTGCGGGACGCTGCGGTTTTGGCCGGTCTCACGTTTGCCGTGTCATTTATCGGCTCCGTCATCTTCGCCTCTGGTGGCGAAAAATATCTATTTCTCCCGGTGATCGGCGTGATCGTGGCGACCTACCTTTTCGGCGCGAGTGGCGCTTCGGTGAGCATCAGCCTCATCGCGATCACCGCCACCTTGCACACCGATTTCGCCAGTTCCGGCGTTGGCATTCTCGGCCTTAACCAGGACATTCTATTCCTTCAGCTCTACCTCGTCTGTCTGCTCTGCGCTGTGTGGCCGCTCTCCGCGTTGATCGCGGACCAGGAGCGCCTTCTCGTCCGGTATGCGGAAACAAATGGTCACCTCGAGCTCGCCGAGAGCACCGCGAGTGTGGGGCACTGGTATTTCGATACAAACGGTTCGTCGCTGGTCTGGTCCGACGAAGTCTATCGCATCCATGGCGTCCGAGCCGACGACCTCGACTTCAGCGAAGGTGTTGAACTCGAAAATCCTGCGTCGCTCGCGCTCTACCATCCCGACGATCGGGAGATCGTGCGCGCGATCCTGCTTGACGCCTTGCGCAGCCAACAAGGTTTTGCCTATCGCGCAAGGGTCATGCGACCCGACGGTTCGTATCGGCACGTCTCGAGCATCGGACATCCAAGGTTTGACAGTGACGGCGAGTTCGACGGCCTGTTCGGGACAGTACAGGATGTCACCGATCAGACCAAAATTCTCGAGGAACTTCGCGTCGCGCGGGCCGCCGCTGTCGAAGAGGCGAATACGGCCACGCGACTGGCCGAGACAGACGAGCTCACCGGGATTGCGAACCGTCGCAAGATTCTAGACAATTTGCGAACGGTCTCGCGTTCGAGCGGGGCTGCCGAACAGGAGGTCACTATCGCGATCCTCGACGTTGATCATTTCAAATCGGTCAACGACCAGCACGGGCACCAGGTCGGTGACACCGTGCTAAAACGGGTGGCGAAGATAATCTCCGACGAACTGCGGTCCACCGACCATTTCGGCAGGCTTGGCGGCGAGGAATTTCTTGTGGTGCTGCCCGGAGAGAAATGCATGAGCGCATCGCTCATCCTCGAACGCCTGCGGAAGCGTATAGCCGAGGAACGGTGGCAGGTCCCCGGCCTCGCGCAGGTCACTATCAGCGCCGGGGTGGCGACCACGCGCGTGGACGAAACGATGGAGACTTTACTGGGGCGTGCCGACGACGCTTTGTATCAAGCGAAGGAGAATGGCCGCAACTTGCTGCAGATCGCGGCCTAGTTTTAGTTACGATCGAATCGGGAGGACCATGAAGCGAATCCCGTACATCGCTCCAGGTATCCCTAAGGATATATTGGCGACGGCGCTTGACGCCATCATCGTCTCCGATGCCGACGGCAAAATCGTCGAATGGAACCAGCACACCACCACGACGCTGAGCGGACCCTGCCCTCGCCACCAAGGAGAGAAGCAATGACATTTTCACTGTGCGACCCTGGAACGCAAAACCGCATCCTATGGAACGTCGGATCGCAGGTCGGGCCCAAGCGGCCCCTCAATAAGAAACAGATTTGGGCCGTGCGCTTCTTCTTGGATCGAGAGCAACGTACTTGAGACCGCGCCCTGTTCGATCTGGCGATCGACAGTAAGCTCAGAGGCTGCGATCTCGTCGAGCTCAAGATTGGCGATCTGGTTTCCAGCACGGAAATTCGACGGAACGGTCACTCAGCAGAAGACCGGTCGCCCAGTTCAGTTTGAGATCGCAGCTGACGCACGAGCCAACCTCTTCGCCTGGCTCGAACTCAGAGGCGGCTCGGTCGACGAGTTTGTATTCCCCAGCCGGGTTGATCACGCAAAGCATCTGAGCACGCGCCAGTATGCTCGACTTGTCGAATGAGTCACCGCGATCGGGCTTCGGAGAGAGGAACATGCCATGTGCAGTCACAGAGTCCGTCTGGAGTCAGACTCAGATTTCGATGACGAGGCCAAGGGCTGGGTCACGGAAGCCTATTCCAAATCAGGCTAGATGCCCTAGCCAAGGGTCCGCTTTCCACCCAGCCTATGCCGCTGCCGCCAGGATTGCGGAGATCCGATAGCGGACATAGCGTCGAGTGCATGAAAGTGAGCGCTTCTAATCCCGGCAGCTAAGCAAATCTGGAAAGATTTCGCGCTATAGAATTAAATCAGCTGCATTCAATGTCAGATCACCGCTGAACCTAATGAACATATCAGTCGAGCCGTCGCCATCAACATCCGCCGCCAAATAAGTGTCGCCGCTATATCGGAAAAATCTCAATTCACCTGGGGTGCCGGTGAAATGGTCGGATCCGATAAAAGTAAAGGCATCATCGCCTGAATTACCTACAATCGCATCGATTGCAGAAAGGTCTATCTGATCGTTCTCTGTTTGATTGAAGTCGAGAATTACGTCCGCGCTTTTCAAGTTTCGGCCCGAGTGTCCAGTGCTTTCAAAGACGAACGTATCCGCACCGCCTCCGCCCTCTAATTCGTCGACGCCCCAGCTTCCAATCAAGATATCGTCATCTTCGCCGCCGTTGAGATAGTCGTTGCCTCTCCCGCCATTGAGGCGGTCGTTCCCGAACCCTCCGAAGAGACGATCATTTCCATTCTCGCCCAGCAGGCCATCAGAATTGTCGCCACCGCGAAGGATGTCCCATCCCCAGCCACCGAAGAGCCAGTCGCCACCTAGGCCGCCTTCGAGTACATCGCTCCCGCTGCCACCGCGGATCTGGTCGTTTCCGTCATTGCCGAAAATCTGATCTGCGGCACTGCTACCCAGAAGGATATCGTTGAAATTCGAGCCTTCAATACCCTCGACGGAAAGTAGCGTATCAAACCCAGCACCCTGCGTATCCTGAGCGCTTCCTTGGACATCCAGCGAAACTTGCACACCGTTGGCAGAGGCGATGTATGACACAAAATCTAGACCATCTCCTCCATCGATCAGATCGTCGCCAGCACCGCCATCCAGCACATCGTCGCCCTCGCCGCCAATGAGAAAATCGAAGCCATCGCCGCCGAGCAGGTGGTCATTTCCTTCTTCGCCGCGCAGATGATCATTGTCTGCACCCCCGGAAAGCACATCGAAGCCAACTCCGCCATACACGACATCGTCGCCAGCAAAGGTATGGACGCGATCGTCTCCATCGCCTGCCATCACCAAGTCGTGTTCACTGTCGGTGTAAATAGCCTCGTCGCCCGAGCCGCCCCGGTACATCCCAGTCAGATCATCGAAACTCACATCGCTGAAATGTGGCATGCTCGCTTCCACAAGCATGCTTGCGAAATCATAATTGTAGTGAACGATGTCCCGGAACATGTCTGCCGGGCTGATACCATTCGCCGCAGCTATCGCGTCAGGATCGACCAGAAACACGTTATCGAACGCATCAGCGACACTTCGTTGCGCGGCGATCACGGTCATCCAATCATCCGCAGTTTCGTATTGCAATTCAAGGACTGGAGCGTGAGTCGACAGCGCGACTATGACAATCGGGATAGGCCCTGCGACCTCTATGATCCGCTCAATGAACGCTGTCAGGTTCGCTTCATAAGCGGCCGCCGTTTCCGGATCGGTCCGATCTCGTTCGCCGTGCACCCAAATGAGGCCAGTAATGCCATCGGCAGACTGACTGATTGCCGACAACAATAAATCAAACAACTCGCCCGTGTTCGGATCACCATCCTCGATAGGATACCAGTCCCGCGCCAACTCGTCTGGAGCTAGGCTCGTTCCTCCCTGCCAAAGCTGATCGAATGCCGACACATTCAGGTTGAGAAACTGAAGGAGGGGGGACTGAAATAGCGAGCCTACATTGCTTTGGCCTGCAACAAACAATGTCATTGACGATTTCCTGAAAACTCTCGTTCAAAATCAGTTAGATCGCCTGACTGCCAAATGGCAAAAAGAAAAGCTAAAATAGCGAGACGTCTTCGTTTGATACACGTTGGCGTTTCGCCAAGTTCCATCGAACGCGCAATCCCAGCGCGCCACTCATTAGTGCAACCTTTAGGGCATCTAGCGACTAGGCGGGTCAGAAACCCACGCTTTCTGGGAGGTAATGGCGGAGCAGGAGGGATTCGAACCCTCGATACGGGGTTACCGTATACACACTTTCCAGGCGTGCGCCTTCGACCACTCGGCCACTGCTCCGCATTCCTGTTTGCGCTATCGCTTCGCTGCTTTAGCGCGGGGGCCGTTTTCGACTAACCCGGCCTCAAGTAGTGCGTAGCGCGGTAGGCCAAACAAGAACGCGGGCCTCTAGCGAGGTTCGGAAAGGGGTGCAAGCGGACTCCCGCGCGACAGCACGGTTATGGCCGGTCGGACCAGGGCGGTGCGCAGCGCGGCAGCGCCGGTATCAGTGCGTGAGGCAGGTCCGCATGCGATAGCGGCCATTCTCGAAATCGCCGAAATACTGGTGCACGTCGGGATGAGAGACCGGCCCCGCGAGCGAATCGCGGATCAGGTTCTGCTGGCTGACGTAAGCGACATAATCGCTCTCGTCGCTTTCTGCGAGCAGGTGGTAAAACGGCTGGTTGCGGTCGGGCCGGATCTCTTCGGGGATCGACTGGTACCATTCGTCGCTATTGGCGAAGACCGGATCGATATCGAAGATCACGCCGCGAAAATCGAAGGCGCGATGGCGCACCACGTCGCCGATGGCGAAGCGCGTGCGGAT
Organism: Erythrobacter sp.; assembly: GCA_013001165.1. GTDB lineage: Bacteria > Pseudomonadota > Alphaproteobacteria > Sphingomonadales > Sphingomonadaceae > Qipengyuania. The sequence continues at coordinate 5,245 of JABDNC010000183.1, read as the reverse complement.
GCGGCTGGGCGCCTCGATCGTGCGACCTGCCGTTGCGGAGAAAAACGTAGCCCTGTCCATGAATGGGCAGGATATGGTGCGGTGCGGCGAATAGACAAGGGGTGGTGGGCCGCCGTCCCCCGATTTCAGCATCAAAAGGGGTTGGCAAGCCAGCCGGTGGCGGCTAATGGGCGCGCTCGCTTCGACCCGCGGGCCCCGCCCGCTCAAGCGCACCCGACATGCGGAGAGGTGGCAGAGTGGTCGAATGCGCTGCACTCGAAATGCAGTATACGGGCAACCGTATCGAGGGTTCGAATCCCTCCCTCTCCGCCAGTCACCCCCAGCACTTCTCTCTGATTACAGGGTATTCGCGCTTCGCCGCGCAACAGGCGGCTTTGCGCGGGCCAATCCCGACTTGCGCCATCATTGAAGACGTCTCCGCGCCGATATCAGGGTAGAATTGCGCGCCCGGTCTCTGGCGATATCGGCATCGGTCCGGTTTCCCTGCATATCAGGCAATTAACAGGGAAAAATGCAAAATCGGGCCCGAAAACAGGCGATCAAGTACCGATCTCGGCTGTCTGGCTTCGATGAAGCAACGCAGATTCAGCGCCTTACGCGGGAGAAAATCGGCTTTCCCTGTTAATCGACAGAACAGGGTATTAATTCGCCAGAACAGGGCGCAATATCTGCGCGATCAGGTGTGCTTTTCGACGGAACAGGTTGCAAGGCATCAGCGGTAGCCGAGCGCCTTTCGCTGTTCGGACCAGGCAAGCGGCAAATTGATGGCCTTGAATGTCTGCAGATTGAGCGAGTGGGGTTGCTTGCCTTCCAGAATATCGCGCTGAATTTCAGGCGCCAAGAACGCGAGCCGCAGAATGTTGGTGTCGTAGCGCGAGCTTGGGCCGACATCCATCGTGGGCAGACCCTGCTTCCAGTCGACCATCGCATGCGCTCGCCGCAGAGCACCGATTAGCACTTGGTCGAGATAGCGGGATTCTTGTTTACCAAGAGTTGAGGCCCCCTTCCCTCCTCGTAGCGGCAGAGCAAGCGGAAGCAGAACCGCGCAGCTTGCTTTACGCGAGTGCACAAGTTCTTCGCGATCTGCCAATCTGGAGGCGATTGCGATCGGATCGACAGTGTTCATTTCGATGATGATCCCACACTCCGTAAGACGCACCGTCGCAATCTTGTTAAAGCTGTCATCTGTCCTTGCGGTCCATCTCGACACCGCTTCCTTGACGACCCGCTCGATCGCGGGAGCCGGCAGTCTCTGGACCGTGCTGTCACTGGCTGGCGATGCACCCTGCTGGAGGGATGCCGATACGTAGTAGCGATAGGATTTGCCCATCTTCCCGCGCGAGAAGATCGGGCTCATGGGCTCGCCATTCGCGTCGAATAGTTTGCCGGTGAGTGGCGCTCTGGTAATGTGCGTGTCCGATCGATTTTGACTGCGACGTGCGTTCGCCGAGAGCTGCTCCTGCACCTTCTCGAACATCCCCTCATCAACGATCGCATCTTGCTGGCCGTCGTAGACCTCGTTCTTGTGCACGATCCGGCCCTGGTAGATCCGGTTGCGCAGCAGGTGGAAAAGCGCGCCGCGACTGAACGGAATGCCGCCGATAGTCTTGCCCTTCTTCGTGACATGGACCTTCGAAACAATGCCGCTGGCTTCCAGATCGCGCTCGAGGGCGTGAACCGAACCAAGCTTGAGGTATCGCTCGAATATATGCCGGACCACTTTGGCCTCGGCATCATTCACTTCCAGCTTCCGGCTGTCCTTGATCGGTGAATCGTATCCCAAGGGTGGAAGGCCACCCATCCACATGCCGCGCTTCTTGGATGCGGCAATCTTGTCGCGGATGCGCTCGCCGGTGACCTCCCGCTCGAACTGGGCGAACGAGAGGAGGGGTTGAGCATCAACCGGCCCATCGAGTTGGTCGTGTTGAACGACTGGGTCACCGAGACAAAGCTGCAGTCGGCCTTCTCGAACACTTCGACGATCTTCGAGAAATCCGTGAGCGAACTTGTCAAACGGTCGATCTTGTAGACCACCACCACATCAACGCGGCCCGCAGCGATGTCCGCGAGCAGCGCTTGCAGACCCGGACGCTCCATCGTGCCTCCCGAGAATCCGCCGTCATCGTAGCGCTTCGGCAGCAGAGTCCAGCCTTCGCTGGCCTGGCTCAAAACGTAGGCTTCGCTTGCTGCCCGCTGCGCATCGAGGCTGTTGAAGTCTTGGTCAAGGCCTTCTTCAGAGCTCTTGCGCGTGTAAATGGCGCAACGACGGATCTTCTGCTTTTTGGCCATCAGCTGTCCCGCAAGCCGAAGAAGCGCGGCCCGTTCCAGCGCGATCCTGCGATCGCCGTGGCAGCAGCCGACAGGCTCGGGAAGAACTGGTCCTCCCAGCGGAACCCGTTCTCCTCGACAACAACCGTTACCGTGCGCCCTTTCCAGTTGCGCGTGAGCGTCGCACCAATGCCGAGATGCTTGCCTTCGGCCTCGACCGGTCCCGAGCGAGCCAGCACCCGCCTGCTCTTCTGGTCGAGCCCGCCCATTGCCTCGGCCTGCACACGCCAGCTCAGCATCTGGCGCATGATCGGAACCGAGCGCAGCGCCGGAGGGGGGCCGAAGCGCCCCCTCCACTCTTCGCGCAGGGCCTCGAGACCCATTGCACCGATCTCGCTAACCAAGCGTTCGAGCTCGCTGCTCATGAAGCCTTCTCGCAGCGGTAGCGGCGTACACCATCGGCTTTGTCGGAGGTGATGGTAAGGCCGCGCTTCTTGAGCGCTCCTGCCAGCGCTCCGCGCACCGAGTGCGATTGCCAACCGGTCGCTTTCATCATCTCCGCGATGCTCGCGCCCTTCTTGCGCAGGATCATCGTTTCGAGCTGGTCGAGCTTGCTCGTTGCGGCGTTCTTAGTCCTGGTCATGCGTGTTCTCCGGTAGCGCGGCGGAAAAATCCCGCCGCTACCCGGAGAAGCCCGACGTGGCCGGGCGCAGGACCACCAATGCTCGGTTTCGCCTGCCAGTCCAGTCGGAATACTTTTCCAAGGATAATCCCCGAACAATTTGCCTGCGCTCTTGGTGCCGGCTTCGCGTTCCCTTATTGTTCCAGCCATGGGCACTACGCAAGAGCTGGCACCTAGCACTGCCGAACACGCGCTCCAGGTCACCTACCGTGACCTTGCCGAGCTGACCCCCGACCCTCGCAATGCGAGGACACACCCCAAGCGGCAGATCGAGCAGATCATCGCCTCGATCGAGGCATTCGGATTTACCAACCCGATCCTCGCCGATCCCGAGGGCAATTTGATCGCAGGGCACGGTCGCCTGCGTGCCGCCAGACAAATGGGTCTCGCGCAGGTCCCGGTTATTGAACTTGTCGGGCTATCCGAAGCGCAGAAGAAAGCGCTCCGGCTCGCCGACAACAAGATTGCATTGAATGCAGGCTGGGACACCGAGATCCTCAAGCTCGAGCTGGCAGATCTGTCTCTTCCCGACATCGATATCGACCTATCGCTGACCGCGTTCTCCGCAGGCGAGATCGATGTAGTGCTTGCCGAAAGCGAGGATCCCGATGACGAGGTCATCCCCGAAGTTCCGATCGAGCCACGCGTCCAGGCCGGCGATATCTGGCAACTCGGCAAACACCGCATTGGCTGCGGCGACGGGCGCGATGTTGGCTTCCTGCGCAGCGTCGTTGGCAAAGATGTTTCAATCGACTGCGCGTTTCTTGACCCGCCTTACAATGTGAAGATCAACGGACATGCCAATGCCAAGGGACGCCACCGTGAGTTCGCGATGGCCTCGGGCGAGATGAGCGAAGACGAGTTCCGCGGCTTTCTTTCGTCAACCCTTGGCGCCTGCGCCAAGGTATCGCGCGATGGTGCGGTCCACTTCGTTTGCATGGACTGGCGCCACATGGATGACGTCACGGCGTCGGCCTCCGACATCTACGATACGCTGCACAACATCTGCGTGTGGAACAAGAGCAATGCCGGCATGGGCTCGCTCTATCGATCGAAGCACGAGATGGTGTTCGTCTACCGTGTCGGCGATGCGCCGCACACCAACTGCGTCGAGCTGGGCAAACATGGCCGCAACCGGACCAACGTCTGGGACTATCCTTCAGTCAACTCGATGCGCGGATCGCGGCGCGAGGACCTTGCGCTGCATCCGACGGTGAAGCCGGTCGCCATGGTGGCCGACGCAATCTGCGATGTGACAAGGCAGGGCGAACTTGTCCTCGACATCTTCCTCGGCTCGGGCACCAGCCTCATCGCGGCAGAGCGCGTCGGGCGCACCTTCCGCGGGGTCGATATCGATCCAGCCTATGTCGATCTTGCCATGACCCGCTGGAGCGAGATCACCGGCAAGCAGCCCGAGCTCGTCCTTCGCGAGCCCCAGGTGGAGGCAGCCGAATGAGCCGCGCTGAGAACGGCCGCTTCGAAAAGGGCCAGTCGGGTAATCCGCGTGGGCGTCCCAAGGCACGCCGCCCGCATAACTCGGCATTCGATATCATTATCGAGAAGTCGCTGACCGTTACGCAGAACGGCGTCGAGCGTGAGTTATCGGTCGACGAGGCACTCGAGTGGCAGGCCTACCAGGCGGCGCTTGGCGGAAGCAGGATGGCGATCCGCAAGGTCCTCAAGATGATCGAGAAGCGCGAAGCGGCGCTGGCCACGAAAATTCCGGTGCGTGCACGCAAGATCCGCAGTGAAGCACATTACACATCCAACAACGCCAATGGGGCGATGCGGATACTTGATCTCGCTCGGCCCGATCCCGGCATGGAAGGCAGGCGATGGTTTCTCGATGCCTGGGCAACACAGGCCGCGCTGAGTCGTCCGGGTCGCAAGAAATTCGAGAGGAAGGACGTCGATAACATCAAATTCTTCACTAATGGCTCCGAGAACCTGCGCTGGCCCAGAGGCCAGGCCGGATGAGTACGCAAGAACCGATAGGATATGGCAAGCCGCCTACCGCGACCCGGTTCAGGAAGGGCCAGTCAGGCAACCCGCGCGGGCGCCCGAGGAACCGACACCGCAGCATTCCGCACGACGTTGTACTCGGTCAGATGGTCACGATCCGGGAGGATGGACGCAAGCGGCGTGTCACTGCAGCCGAGGCATTCCTTCTCCAGCTAACTCAGAAGGGTCTTGCAGGTGACAGCGCGGCTGCAAGATCGACGCTTGAGGCAATCGAGAAGGCGAGAATGTCGCGAGGAGATGATGAGGACCCCATCGAGGACATCATCTTCAAGT
>JABDNC010000179.1 GCA_013001165.1 Erythrobacter sp. | reverse complement strand
GCGCCATCCATCGAAGCGCTGAAAGGAAGGTAAGGCCGCCTTCGTGGTATCGATGATCTCTTCGACGAGGCAGTCGTAGACCCAGTCGACATCTTCGTCGTCGCCGTCATCAAGCAGGCGAAAGGCCACCACGGAACCGCTCGGATAGCTGACGGAACGTCCCATCTCACCGCTCCTCAGGCTGCATCTGCGAGATCGATGTCGGCCTCGCTTTTACGGGATTGATGACCCCCAAGTTCGAGCAACAGGCCGGCCGCTTCCTCGGCCTTGGCCGCAGCAGTCAGGATCGCGCGCTCGTCCGATTTGAGGATCTTGAGCCAAGACGCGATATAGCTCGCATGATGGTCGAGGTGGGTGACCGGAAGGCCCAGTTCAGCGCCAAGAATGGCAGACGATAGCTCGGCGATCAGTTCTTCAGCGGCATAGGCATCGCTACCGAAGCGGTTCTTGAGATCGCGATCGAGCCGCGAGGAATGCCCCGTCCAGTGCGACAGCTCATGCGCGAGTGTCGCATAGTAGTGGTCATAGGCTTCGAAGAGTTCAACAGGCGGCATGGTGACGCGGTCGCGCAGCGGCTCGTAGTATGCTTGCGCGCCGTGATGCCGCAGGTTTGCCTCGATCCGGGCGAAGAAGGCATCGAGCCGCTCTTCGCGGCCTTCGGGCTCAAGCGCGGCAACCAGAGGCTTGGGATGGTAGAATTCGGAAAGGCCATCGCACTGGTCGGCGTTGAATACCGAATAGGCCTTCAGCACGCGACGGTTCTCCGTGTCCTGCCCGCCGTCAGCGGTTTCAACTTCCTTTGTGTAGCTCTTGTAGAAGATCGCGATGGTCGACTTCTCGCCTTTGCGGACCTGACCACCGAGCTTCTGACTCTGGCGGTATGTCATCCAGTAGGGAGAGGTGTATCCGCAGGCATCGGCCACCATACACAACCAAAAGGTGTTCATGCCGCGATAGGGCGTCCCGCAGCAACGCAAGGGGCGCGAAACCGGCAAGCCACGCCACGGCTTGACCCAGGGCTTGGTGCCCTCTTCGAGCTTTTCAATGATGGCGGCAGTGATGCGTCCGGCTGGAGAAACTGAAGCGGTGCGGCGGGACTTGGTCATCGATCGTCTCCTGATCACCGGAACGGACGTGTCCGGGTTCAGGAATCAGGAAGCTCACTCTCCTCTTAGCTTCGATGTCGGCTTTGCGCCCCAATTCTGGTCGTAGGCCGCACATTGCAAGGTGCCCGAAAGCGGACCGATTGCTTTTCTGATCCGGCAGGCTGCGCCAATTTTGAGTGCTGGGTGGAAACCCGTTGGTCTGTAGCTTGAATTCGCTGGGCTAGCCTTCGCCCGCGAGGCTTTCCAATACCGGGCACCGATCATTGCTCGTGGTGCCACATTGCTCGATCAGTTTAGCGAGAGCGTTCTCCATACGCTCAAGGTCGGCCCGCTTCGCACGGATGTTTGCGAGGTGCTGTTCGGCGATCGATTGCACCTCATCGCAACGCACTTCCTGACCTGGCGTTAAGTCAAGCAATGCCCGCACCTCTTCGAGGGAAAATCCGAGTTCGCGCGCGCGCCGAATGAAGCGGAGGCGCTCCGTGTCGTGAGGACCATAGTCGCGGTAGGCGCCCCTTCTCGGCGGAGCATCGATAACGCCTATCCGTTCGTAATACCGGATTGTCTCGATGTTACACCCGGTCCGCTTCGCCACTTCGCCAATTTTCAAAGCCAACCTCTTGAGTCTGTAGTTGCTACAGACTGTAAATAGGTATGCGAATCGAGGTTTGCAAAAGGACGATCGATGCGCGGCATCAGCACATGGTGGAACGGATTGGCGACGGGCGGGGGTATCTTTGCAGCCTTCGGGGCAGCTGCATGCTGTGCACTGCCCTTGATGCTCGCGTCGGTGGGTGTGGGCTCGGCGTGGCTTGGCAGCATCTCGCCGGTCCTGGCCCCCTATCGCGTCCCGTTGCTGACCCTGGCGTCGGCTCTTCTTCTCGCTGCGACCCTCCGTTTGCTCTGGCAGTTTCGGCAGGCACGAACATGCCCGGCGGACAGTGCATGCGGATCATCGACTTATCGAGCGCTGACCGCCATAGGAATTGCCATCGGTGCGGCGCTGCTGACAGGTGCCTTCCTCTATGGCTGATCCGATCCTGATCTCGCGCTTGCGCTGTCCCGAATGCGGTCATGAGGAGGACATGGAAATGCCGACCAACGCTTGCCTGTTCTTCCATAACTGCGCGGGTTGCGGCGTTCGCCTTCAGCCGCTCCAAGGCGATTGCTGCGTGTTTTGCTCGTACGGCACCGTTCCCTGCCCCCCAATACAGGAAGGGGATTGCTGCCATGGCTGAGGCTTTCGATTTCGTCGCCATCGGATCGGGAACTGCTGCGCAGGTCGCGGTCCACCAGATGGCCAACGCCGGGAAGCGCTGCGCGGTTATCGATTATCGGCCTTACGGTGGCACATGTGCGCTTCGAGGGTGCGACCCGAAAAAGATGATGGTGAGCGGAGAGGAAGCGCTCGCGGCATACAGGCGAATGAAGGGGAAGGGCATCAAGGGCTCGGTTTCAATTGATTGGGCCGACCTCCAGGCATTCAAGCGCAGCTTTACCGACCCCGTCCCTGAAAAGCAGGAAGCTCGCTACGAGCGTAAGGGCGTCGCGACTTTTCACGGCGCGGCACGCTTTGCTGGCCCCGACAGGATCGTGATAGGCGACCGGGAACTGAGTTTCTCGCACGCTCTTATCGCAACGGGAGCAGAGCCTCGGCCGCTTGGGATCGAAGGTGAGGAATTGCTGATTCACAGCGATGCATTCCTAGAACACAAAACCCTTCCAGATCGGATCGTATTCGTCGGCGGCGGATACATTGCCGCAGAATTTGCCCACCTCGCCGCGCGCGCCGGTGCAAAGGTCACAATCTTCCAACGAGGCCGCATTCTGAAAGCCTTCGACCCTGACACGGTCGATTGGCTCATGCCAAGTTTCGATGATCTCGGCATCGAAATTGTGGACGCTGAAGTGGACCGCGTAACGAAGAAAGGCAACGTGCTGACCGTCCATGCTGGCGACCGCAGGATCGAAGGGAGCCTGGTGGTGCACGCTGCCGGAAGAATCCCTGCGATCGGCTCGCTCGATCTGGAGGCGGGAGACGTCGCCTGTGACGCGGGTCGCTTGGCACTTACCGCCCAGCTACGGAGCCAAAGTAACCCCAAGGTCTTCGCGGCAGGTGACGCTGCTGCAAATGGCCCGCCACTGACTCCAGTCTCCAGTAACGATGCCAAGGTCGTGGTAGAAAACATACTCGATGATACCGGTCGAACTCCGAACTATCGAGGGGTGCCAAGTGCACTTTTCACGGAGCCGCCGGCGGCCAGGGTCGGAATGCTGGAAAGCGAGGCGCGTGAGGCAGGGCTGGATTTCACGGTGCATGCTGGCTCGCACCCTGGTTGGTTCTCGGCGAGGCGGCTGAACGAAGAGATCTACGGCCACAAGCTGCTGGTCGAGAACGGAACGGGACGCATCCTTGGAGCCCACTTGGTCGGCCCTGACGCCGACGAGCTCGTCAATATCTTCGGCTTGGCCATGCGCCATGGGCTAAACGCGGACGACATCAAATCTACCATGTTCGCTTATCCGACGGCGGCCTCCGATGCAGGGTATATGTTGGGATGAGCAACGCGGAAGCCACCAACAAGCGTGACTTGGCCGCCAACCGTCTGCACCGCATCCTAATCTGGGGCGTGCCGTTTGCGGCGCTAATCGGCCTAAACTTTACCGCAGAACTTCTGCAACCGAACGAGAGGGTGGAAATCGCGGCGGTGCTGTTCCTATGGATGGGGGCGGCGTGCTCGTTAAACGCTTTGCGTTGCCGTCGGCTTCACTGCATGATCGCAGGGCCAGCATTTTTGATTGGTGCTGCGCTTCTTGCCATGGTGGCATTCGGCTTGGCTGATTTCGGGAAACACGGTCCAAGCGTCATCATCTGGGTCACGTTTGGGGTAGTTGCTGGCAGCTTTATCGCCGAACGCATAGCAGGGAAGTATTGGCGAAGACCGGCGTAAGCTCAGGTTTCTGTTCACAGCGAAATAGAAACGAGACCCTCTCCACCAAGAACCTTTTCAAAGCGAACACGAGCGGGTGGTCTCGATCAAGCAGACTGCCGTCTGCTTCTGCTGCGCAGTCGCCTGGGAGCGGACTGTCAGCAACCGGCCCAGACCTGGACATGAAAAAGGCGGCCCGTCCCGAGAGGGACGGACCGCCCGCCGAGTAACCTGGACCTGTCAGGAGGGGTCAGGCAGCCGGCTCGGCAATTTCGTTCGCGGTCTCGTCCTCGGCCGGGTCCACTGTTTCATCCTCGACCGGCTCCTCAGGCGGACCGAAGCGCATGATCTCGGGCACCCACGCTCCCGCTCGCGTTTTCACATCCGCCTCGCCGATGAAATTGCCGGAGAAGATGCGCTCGGCTGCGCTCGCCAACTCTGCTTTCTTCGAACCTGCATAGCGACTGACGAGTTCGGGGCCGCCTGCTGCATCGAGCGCTTCGAGTGTACGCGCCTTGGCCACACGATCGAATAAGTTCGCCGCCGTCGGCCGCCACCAGTGCGCGGTCTCGATCTCGAGCAGCGACCCGAGGATTTCATGCAGCGGCGCCGAGCGATCGCCTTCACACGCAAGGCTCGCGACCAGCGTGCGGGATACGACATGACCGAGCCAGGCCGAACGTGCTTCATCGCTCAATGCGCGGAAGCGTTCGAACCGTTCGACATCGGTCTCGCCGGCGCGCCAGCTTTCGTCGAGCGAAGCGACAAATTCGGCGAGCGCAGCGCTTGCTGGGGCGTCCTTCGCCTCGAAGCCGACCACCGGTCCCGATGCTACCGAGCCGACCAGCGTCGATGCCTTCTTCGCGCGCCAGTCATGCCCATCGGCATCGGCGAGCGTGAAGACCATGAAGTCGAGCGCAAGCGCAGGATCATTGGCCAAGTGGATCGCCAGGATATCGCGGCGCTGCATCGCGAGCTCGTCGAGCAGTCGCTGCGAAAGCGCACCGCTCTTGCGCTTGGTATCAGCGCCAGCATCCACCGGTTCGACTGCTCCGTCGTCAGCGTTGACGACTTCAACTTCGGTGTAGAATTGCGGCACCAATGCCGGTTCGCCATTGCGAGAGAGCACGAGGAACGCTCCAGCCTCCGACTTCAGCTCGTCGGCAAGCACCGGCGGACGATCGTTGAGATCGCGCATCGCGCGGTCGATCGAGACCAGTTCCTCTTCCGCCTTGGCGATCTCGCTTTCGTCGCTGTCCTCATCCTCAAGGATGGCGGCCGTCCGATCGTAGTCGGCTTCAAGGTCGCTGAGCTCACGAGCCTCGTCTTCGGTTAGCGGAGCCGGTTCGCATGGGAGCCGATTGAGGCCCTCGATGAGATCGTGGCTGACATAGTTGCCAAGCGTGGGTCGCACCCAGGCAAGACCGTGTTCTTCCGCGACCTTCTTCGCAGCATCATCCATCGCTTTCTGGGCAAGGTCTTCGAGAAGCGCGACATCGATCCAGCTCTCGCTGGCTTCGTCGTCGAACAGTTCGCGTTCGATCCGGCCGCCTGCAGCAAGGTAGGCATCGCGCCCGACCAGAACCGCGCGCGGATCGGAGCCACGAACAGTGGCATCAAGCACCATGCGCCGGATTGTGTCTGGCGTGACCTGGTACCAGGCATCCTTCAGTTCGGCAAAGACGTGCGCCTGACGATCGATGTCTGAGATTGCCCCATAGGCCTTGGCCATGTCGAGCGTGATTGCGCCTTCGGCGAGCGCTTCAAAGACACAAGGTGCGAGGCCTGCCAGACGCAGACGACCCTCGACAAAGCGGGCCGTGAGACCGAACCGGCGGGCAACGTCTTCGGTACTGGCTCCCGCCTCGATGATCGCAGCAAAAGCCTGTGCCTCGTCGGCCGGGTTCATTGCGAGGCGCTGGAAGTTCTCGGCGAGGCTTGCTTCGCGTACTTCGCTTTCCTCGCCTTCGATGACGAGACAAGTGACTTCGTGATTCTTGGGAAGAGAGCCCTCCTCGGCCAGCGCCTGGAGCTGAGCCAGACGGCGACCACCGGCCTCGACTTCGAACTTGCCGCGCTTTGCTTTTCGCACGACGAGGTTCTGCAAGAGTCCGCGGGCGGCAATGTCCGCCCGCAGCTGCAGGTCGGCAAGTACGTCGCTCGACTTGCGAACATTCCGCGGGCTTGGGACGAGCTTTTTCAAAGGAATAGACTGGATCATGGAT
>JABDNC010000177.1 GCA_013001165.1 Erythrobacter sp. | reverse complement strand
AGCCTACTCATTTTGTTGGGTAATGTGTTGGGTCTATCGATGGTTTTAGCGTTTCAAAGTACTGAGAAGTAACGTGTATTAACTGACTTCGCGCTTCCTCTTCTGGCACCATTTCTCTGACATTTATGAATAGAGACCTGACGGGTGCTCCGGAGGCCGGATCGCTCTTCCGCCTGCGCCGAATTCTCGCGGGATGTCGGTGTGGATAATTGGCCACACTTCCCAGACAGTTGTGACACGGTTGTTCTCGACACCGGCCTCGAAATGATGAAGTCTCTCCAACTGGGGTCGATTTTGAGAGGAAATGCTCGCGCGAGCGGGCAAGTCTGGGAGGAGAATTATGAAGTATCGCACGCGGCTAAGTGCAGCCATTCTCTGTGGAACCTGTTTGGCCACGCCGGCGCTGGCGCAAGATGCCAATGCCGAGGAAGAGGCACTGGTCCCCGATGAGAACATAATCATCGTGACGGCGACCAAGCGCGCCCAGGACGTGCAGGATATTCCTCTCGCTGTGACCGCAGTCGGTCCTGCACAGCTGGAGCAGCAGGGCGTTGTCGACGTCCGTGCAATCACTCAGGTCTCGCCGAGTTTCTCGACTTCGCAGGCGCAGAACTCGTCCGGTACGGTGGTTCTCCGCATCCGCGGTATCGGTACGACATCCAACAATATCGGCTTCGAAAGCGCAGTCGGCATCTTCGTCGATGGCGCTTACCAGTCGCGTCCGGGCATCGCGCTGAGCGAGTTCGTCGATGTAGAGCGCGTCGAGGTGCTGCGCGGTCCGCAGGGCACGCTGTTTGGCCGCAATACTTCGGCAGGCGCGCTCAACATCATCAACCGCCGCCCCGATCTCGACGAGTTTGGCGGCTTTGCTACCGCCACTTACGGCAATTTCGATCACATGAGCCTGCAGGGCGCGGTAAACGTGCCGCTGGTGCCGGGAACGGTTGCTGCCCGCGTGACAGGCGCGTGGCGCAAGCGCGACGGCTTTATCACCGTGCTCGATGGCGGGGGCAATTTCCTCGAGGAAACCAACGAGACCGACCAGTACCTCGTCCGAGGCCAGATAGGCTGGGAAACCGATAGCGGCTTCCGCGGCCGGATCGTCGGCGATTTCTCGAGCAGCAAGGGCGATTGCTGCGGCGCGGTGGAGCTCCTGGCGAGCCCTGTCGAAACCAACAATCTCTTTGCTGCGGTCGGCCTTGGCCCGCGCGGCGGGATGGCCGGCCCGGTCCGGGCGACCAGTCCCTTCGACGTGACTACAGCACAAGAAGCGGTCGACAACCAGATCGCGACTGCCGACCAACTGCATCTCTCCGATAGCGAACAGTGGGGCGTCGTCGGCGAGATGGAATTCCCGATCAGCGATTCCGTCGATCTGGTCTACATCGGTTCCTATCGCGAATACGACAATTCTGAGAGCTATGATTCCGACTTCTCCGGCCTCGACGTGTTCAACGTCCTGCCCGGAAGCGATACCTCGATCGACACCATGACCCACGAACTTCGTCTGCAGGGCGAGGCGGGCATCCTCCAGTGGATGGTCGGTGGCTATTATTCGGAAGAGAAGATCAACCAGACCGTCAACTTCGGCCTGGGCGAAGACTATGGCGAGTTGATCGGCGCGCTGCTGTTCGCGCCGACGGGCGGCGCTCTGGGCGCCAACCCGCTGACGATCTTTTCCGGTGGGATCGATCCCTCGGTCGTGCGGGCAACCAACGCCTACGAGCAGGATAGCACCAGTTGGTCGATCTTCACGCACAACACGATCGACATAACCGACTCGCTCAACCTTACGCTGGGCGCGCGCTGGTCGGACGAGAGCAAGGACGGCAGCTTCACGCAGCCTTCGGTCAACAATCCGCTGTGCACCAACACGCTGGCGAACCTGGGCGGGGTCCCTGCGGCGCTGGTGCCGACCGTGGTCGGGACGGCCTGCTTCGCGTTCACCGCGCCGGCAGACCTTCCGCAGGCAGCGGTCTTGCCTCTGCCGCGGACTTTCTCCGACACGTTCGAGGACGAGGAACTGATCTATACGGTCAAGCTCGGCTACGAGTTGTCGGCGCCGATCAACCTCTACGCTAGCTACACCCACGGCTATAAGTCGGGCGGCTTCAACCTCGATTCGACGGCCGCATCGGGCGGTGCCGATCCGCGGTTCGATTCCGAGGAAGTGGACGCTTACGAAGTCGGCATGAAGGCGCGCCTGATCGACGATGCTGTCACCGCAAACGTTGCGCTGTTCTACCAGGACTTCTCGAATTTCCAGGTCCTGGAATTCACCGGCGCACAGTTCAACACCTTCAACGTGCCGAAGGTCACCTCGCAGGGTATCGAACTGGAAACGCAGATCCGGCCCGACGATCACCTTACGGTGAGTGCCGGCCTGACCTACACGGACGCGGCCTATCCTGACGACTGTGCACCGGACACCGCCTCGCTCACCGTTCGCAACCTGTGTGGCAACGTCCTGACGAATGCGCCTGAACTCGTCACGATTTTCGGTGCGACTTATCGAAACGAGATCGGCAGCTCGCTGGGCTGGTTCGTGAACGGGCAGCTTCGCGCGGAAAGCGATCGTCGCACGTCGACCCAGGCGCGGGCGGTGCCGACCGATCCTACCGACCTCGGCCTGACGCCGCTCAGCCCCTTCGATGTCCAGGACGGTAACGTGAAGATCAATCTTCGCGCCGGTATCGGCGATATCGACGAAGCGTGGGGCATCGAGGCATGGGTGACCAACCTCACCAACGAGATAACGCGCGGCGTGACCTTCAACACGGTGCTTCGCAGCGGTTCGCGCTCTGCCTTTACGCAGGAGCCGCGGATGTACGGTGTGACGCTGCGCGGCAAGTTTTGACGCGAAGTTTCCTGAATAAAGGGGGGGGCGGTCCACGAGGGCCGTCCCCTTTTTTGTGCGATGCCGGCCTAGATGGCGAAATCGAGGCTGTATTCCGGTGCGTAATAGAGACGTGTGGCGGTGACCGAGCGCTGATCCAGCCAGGTCACGCGTTTCATCGTGAAGAGTGCCTCACCTTGCTCGATCTCCAGCACGGCGGCCAGTTCCGCGTTGGCGCTGGTTGCGCAGAGGCTCACATCGCCGCGGGTGAAGGGGACGGTACGGATGAGCCATTCATTGGCGCTCGTCTGTTCGAGGTCGGCCTGCTCGAATCCGGGAACCGTCCCGAGATTCACCCAGCGACGTTCGAACACGAATGGGCGCCCGTCGGACAGGTGAAGCGTCTCGAGATAGGCGCATCGCTCATTTCGTCCCACGCCCAGTAATCGGGCGATTTCCTCGATCGGGACGAGAGTTTCGCGGCGCACTATCCTCACCGAATAGGCAGCGTCGCGGCTTTCGACCTGCTCGCGGATGATCGGGATCTTGAGCTGCGCTTGCGGGGCGGGCATCGGGCGCACCCTCGTGCCGCCCTTGCGCTTGCGCTCGACGATACCCTCGTCGGCCAGCGCCTGCAGCGCGCGGTTCACCGTGGTGCGCGAACACTCGTATTCGGCGGCAAACTCCATCTCGCCGGGGATCAGCTCGCCGAGCTTCCACTCGCCAGCGACAATCCGCTCGCGGATCGCCTCGCGAATGCCGCCGTGGGTGACGCCGTTCACAGGGCGCTCCGCAACTCGGCCATGGTCGCTGCGAATTTGCGTCGGATTTCGCCGGCGCGGATATGGTCGCCGCCCGTCACGATATGGCGGCCAGCTGACCAGACATCGCTGACGGGATTGCCCTCCATACCAAACACCCAGCTGTCGATGCGCTGGTCGGGATCTGACCAGTCAAGGAAGGGGATATCGTCGCGAAGGGCGACGAGGTCCGCCAGCTGGCCTGCTTCGATAGTGCCTGCCTTGCGCCCGATAGCCTGCGCGCCGCCGCTCGCCGCTCGCTCGAGCAAGTTGCGCCCGTTGGAGCGGGTCTCGTTGTCGGTCAGCACTGCGCGCTGGCGCAAGGCAAGGCGTTGGGAGACTTCGAGCATGCGCAATTCCTCGGCTGCCGAAATTCGAATATTGGAATCCGACCCGACGCCGAAACGCCCGCCTGCCACTAGGAAATCGCTGGCGGGAAAGATGCCATCGCCCAGATTGGCCTCTGTGGTCGGGCAGAGGCCTGCGACAGCGCCCGAGCGCGCCAGTCCCGAGGTCTCGCCCTCATCAATATGCGTCGCGTGGATCAGGCACCAGCGGTCGTCGACGGACATATTGTCTAGGAGCCAGCGGACCGGCCGGGCGCCGAGCGCGGCTTCCACCTCCTCGATTTCCTTCACCTGTTCGGCTGCATGGATATGGATCGGGCCAGCAGGGCACAGATCGAGGCACACTCCAAGGCCTTCGCCATCGACGGCCCTAAGTGAGTGGGGCGCGACGCCGAGGCGGAAGTCCGCAGGCATTTGCGCTGCGGCGTCATCGATGGCCGCGTAAAGTGTCTCGAACTCGTTCGGGCTGCATCCGAAGCGCGACTGGCCCTTGTTCAGTGCCCGCTTGTCCAGCCCGCCATAGCTGTAGAGCACAGGCAGGTGGGTCAGCCCGATACCGCTCGTCTCGCTCGCCGCGAGGATGCGCTGCGACGTTTCTGCTGCGTCGCCGAAGTGCTCGCCGCCGGGCTGGTGGTGCAGGTAGTGGAACTCTGCAGAGGCAGTGAATCCTGCCAGCGCCATGTCCATCTGCACCTGTGCGGCGATCGCCTCGATATGGTCGGGCGTGAGGATGTCGAGGAAGCGGTACATGACCTGTCGCCAGCTCCAGAAATCGTCCGACCCGGAAGGGCCTCGTGTCTCGGCAAGTCCCGCCATCGCGCGCTGGAAGCTGTGTGTGTGCAGGTTGGCAAGGCCCGGGATCAGGGTGCCGACAGCCCTCGCGGCATTGAAGCCGTCATCGCCGAAATATGTGATCGTGCCGGTATCGTCCCAACCGACCACTTGGTTTGCGCGCCAGCCGCCCGGGGTCAGGACCTGCCGCGCAGAGATTTCACCGGCCATAGCAGCTTGCGCCTTTCGAATATTATGTGCATACATAATCACGCAAAGAGGGGAAGCGCAAGCCCATGAGTCCCAGGGTCTTCAACGGATGCAGTGCGGCGACCATGAGCGCCGGCGAGGGCTATGGCCTGATCGAGAACGCGGCCATTGCAATCGATGGAGACCGGATCGCATGGGTCGGACCTGCGCAGGACTTACCGCCCGCATATGCTGATTTTCCCGCCACCGACCTCGGAGGTGCGCTGGTCACACCGGCCCTTCTCGAATGCCACAGCCACCTCGTTTTTGGCGGCGACCGTGCGCAGGAATTCGCCATGCGCCTCGGCGGGGCGAGTTATGAGGAAATCGCGCGCGCGGGCGGCGGTATCCGCTCGACCGTCAAGGCGACCCGCGAGGCGAGCGACGCCGAATTGCTTGCCTCTGCGCTGGCTAGGGTCGACGACCTGCTCGCCGACGGAGTGGCGGTGATCGAAGTCAAGTCGGGTTACGGCCTCACCATCGAGCAGGAAATGCGGATGCTTCGCGTAGCGCGCAGTATCGAGCAGCACCGGCCGGTCCGGATCTGCACGACATGGCTGGCCGCCCACGCGCTACCGCCGGTATACGAAGGCCGCGCGGACGATTACGTCGACGAAGTCGCAACCGCCGGATTGCGACAGGCGCATGCGGAAGGGCTAGTCGATGCGGTCGATGCCTTTTGCGAAAATATCGGCTTCACTCCGGATCAGGTCCGACGCGTATTCGAAGTGGCGCGCGAACTTGGCCTGCCGGTCAAGCTTCATGCCGAGCAATTGAGCGACCTCAAGGGCGCGGTGATGGCCTCGGAGTTCAAGGCGCTATCCGCCGACCACCTCGAATATCTTGCCCCTGAAGATGCAGCCCTGCTGGCCGAGAGCGGCACGGTCGCGGTGCTGCTGCCGGGGGCGTTCTTCACGTTGCGCGAGACCCAGCTGCCGCCGGTCGACGCCCTGCGCGAACATGGCGTGGCCATGGCTGTCGCAACCGATGCCAATCCCGGAAGTTCGCCCATGTCCTCGCTCCGACTGGCGATGGGCATGGCCTGCACTTTGTTCCGCCTGACCCCTGCCGAGGCACTGGCGGGAGCGACGCGTCATGCCGCCTCCGCGCTCGACCTCTCTGACGATTACGGCACCATCGAAGCGGGCAAGCGCGCCGAACTCGCCGTGTGGCAGGTGCAGCATCCCGATTACCTCAGCTACTGGCTCGGCGGCGATCTGCTGCGCGGGCGGATCGTGAACGGAGAATTCCATGAGCGTTGAGCTCTCGCCCGGCCAGGTTGGCATGGCGCAACTCGAGGCGCTGTACCGCGACGGGTCGGCCTTCCATATTTCGGGCGAGGCCATGAGCGAGGTCGCGGGCGCCGTCGAGAGGCTCGAGAAGGCCGTGTCGAAGGGCGATGCTCTCTATGGGGTGAACACGGGCTTCGG
Source organism: Erythrobacter sp. (assembly GCA_013001165.1). Taxonomy (GTDB): domain Bacteria; phylum Pseudomonadota; class Alphaproteobacteria; order Sphingomonadales; family Sphingomonadaceae; genus Qipengyuania. Next base: position 1,858 of record JABDNC010000177.1, on the reverse strand, counting down.
AAAGCTCGCCAGCGTGAGGATCGCGGATACCGACCTTTCCGCTCTTCAGCGCAATATCGTGCTCTCGCACAGCGCGGGTTTCGGAAAGTCGCTGCCAGCGAATGTGGTCCGGCTTGTCATTGCGCTCAAATGCATCTCGCTCGGACGCGGCGCCTCGGCCGTGCGTCCAATTGTGATCGAACGCCTCCAGCAGATGGTAGCGAACGATGTCATCCCGCTCGTACCCGAAAAGGGTTCGGTCGGTGCCTCGGGCGATCTTGCCCCGTTGGCCCATGTGGCCGCAACGCTGATCGGAGAGGGCGAGGCCTTCTACAAGGGCGAGCGCATGGCGGCGGGTGCGGCCTTGCAGAAGGCAGGACTGGAGCCGGTCGAGTTGCAGGCAAAGGAAGGCCTCGCGCTTCTCAATGGCACTCAGGTTTCGACGGCGCTGGCGCTGGTCGGTGTGTTCGACGCGTGGAGCCTCGCGACCAATTCGCTCGTCACCACCGCTCTCTCGATCGATGCGGCCATGGGGTCCTCGGCGCCATTCCGCGACGAGATACACACCTTGCGCGGCCATCGCGGCCAGATCGACGCGGCGCGGATCGTGCGCGACCTGCTCGAAGGTTCGGAGATCCGCGAGAGCCACCGCGAAGACGATCTGCGCGTGCAGGACCCCTACTGTCTGCGCTGCGCCCCGCAGGTCGTGGGCGCCTGCCTCGATCAGCTGCGCCATGCAGGACACGTCCTGCGCACCGAGGCCAATGCGGTGACCGACAATCCGCTGGTCCTGTCCGATGGCGAGGTTGTCTCTGGTGGCAATTTCCATGCCGAGCCTGTGGGGCTAGCTGCAGATGCCATCGCTCTGGCCATCTCCGAGGTCGGGAGCATCGCCCAGCGCCGCGTCGCCCTGCTGGTCGATCCTTCGCTCAGTTTCGGCCTGCCCGCCTTCCTCTCTGCAGATCCCGGCCTGCAATCGGGGCTGATGATCGCGGAAGTTACTTCGGCTGCCCTGATGAGCGAGAACCGCGCGCTCGCCAATCCGCGCACGGTGGACTCGACACCCACTTCGGCGAATCAGGAAGATCACGTGTCGATGGCCTGCCATGCGGGGCGTCGCCTGATTGAGATGAAGGAGAACCTCTCCGCGATCCTCGGTATCGAGGCCATGTCGGCAGTGCAGGGCATCGAATACCGCGCACCTCTCATCACCAGCGATGCGCTCCAGTCGGTGATGGCGCGCGTTCGCGAAGCCGCGCCGACGCTAGACTGCGATCGCATGGTCGATGGCGATATTACCGCTGCAGCAGCACTGCTCGCATCGGGTCCGCTCTGCGAGGGTCTTCACGAAGCCTCGATCGGCGAGGCTCTGGGATGAACCCCGTCACCGTCGAGACCGGCAAATCGCCGATCGTCCTTGCGCAGCCGCACTCGGGGACGTGGCTGCCGGACGATGTCCTCGACGCGCTCGAACCCGCCGCACGAGAGCTGTTCGACACCGACTGGCGCATCCCCGAGCTTTATGAAGGACTGGCCGCTGACGCGACTGTCGTTCGCGCGAACTTCAACCGCTACGTCATCGATGCGAACCGTCCGCCCGACGACACCTCGCTCTATCCGGGGCAGAATACCACCTCGCTCGTTCCGCTGACCGATTTCGACGCGAAGCCGATCTGGCGACAGGAGCCGGACGATGCCGAGATCGAGCGGCGGAAGGGCGAGTTCCACGCGCCCTATCACGCTGCGCTGGCCGAGCAGCTTTCGCGGGTGAAAGCGCAGCACGGGTTCGCCGTCCTCTACGACTGCCACTCGATCCGCAGCCACGTGCCCTACCTGTTCGATGGCGAGCTTCCCGCGCTTAACATCGGGACGAATTCGG